>CANMWW010000058.1 GCA_947500965.1 Alphaproteobacteria bacterium | reverse complement strand
GGCGAACGACGACGAGACCAAGAACGCTGTCTCCGAGGCGCTGGTCGACATCGCCAAGAAGGAGCGCCAGGGCCGCGAGACCAAGGAGATGATCTACGACCAGCTCGAGACGGTCGCGCGCGAACTGGCCTACATCGAGGCGCTGCGCGAGCGCCACGGCAAGGTCAAGATGATCGAGCGCAAGATCGCCGACGCCGGCAAGATGTACCGGCGCGAGCGCCAGATCTTCGAGGACGTCGGCCGCATCCAGGCGCTGCTGCGCGGCCCGATGCAGGAATTCCCGTCGATCTTCCAGATGGTCTACACGCAGATGGCCGACGTGCGGCAGGTGCTGCGCGACATCCCCCGCCAGATCCAGTTCATCCGCACGATGCGCGACGAGCTGCACGTGCGGTTCATGAAGTGGGAGGAGCTGATCCAGCTCTGGGAGCCGATCGCGACCGAGCGCAGCGAGACGCTGGAGAAGGCGCTGCGCACGACCTACCGCTTCCTCGCGCGCCACTTCCCGCAGCGCAAGGACTGGACGCTCACCATCGCCAAGCGCTGACGCGCGGCGCTACTCGCGCACCGCGCCGCCGCCGATGGCGGCAAGCTCGAAGGCCGCGGCCATGAGCGCGCGCGTATAGGGCTCGCGCGGCGCGTCGAACACCGCCGAGGCCGGGCCGCGCTCGACCACCCGCCCGTCCTCGAGCACCATCACCTCGTCGGCGAGCGCGCGCACGACCTTCAGGTCGTGGCTGATGAAGACGTAGGACAGGCGGTGGCGCGCCTGCAGCTCGCGCAGCAGGTCCACGATCTGCGCCTGCACCGACATGTCGAGCGCGGAGGTCGGCTCGTCGAGCACGACGAGGCGCGGCTTGAGGACGAGCGCGCGCGCGATCGCGATGCGCTGGCGCTGCCCGCCGGAGAACTCGTGCGGGTAGCGGTGGCGCGTCTGCGGGTCGAGCCGCACCTCGCGCAGCGCCTCCACCACCATCGCGTCGCGCGCCGCGGCGTCGGCGCCCATCCCGTGGATGCGCAGCCCCTCGGCGACGATCTCGCCGACCGAGAGGCGCGGCGAGAGGCTGCCGAACGGGTCCTGGAAGACGACCTGCATCTCGCGGCGCAGCGGTCGCAGCGCGCGGCCGCGCAGCGCCTGGATGTCGCGGCCGGAGAAGCGGATGTCGCCGCGCGAGCCCTCGAGGCGCAGCAGCGCCATGCCCAGCGTCGTCTTGCCCGATCCGGACTCGCCGACCACGCCGAGCGTGTGGCCCTCGCGCAGCGACAGGTCCACTCCGTCCACGGCCTTCACGTGCGACACGGTCCGCCGCAGCACGCCCGCCCTGACCGGGAACCAGACGCGCAGGTCCCTTGCCTCCAGCACGACCGGCGCCGCGGGGTCGCGCGGCGCGGGCCGGCCCTTCGGCTCGGCGGAGAGCAGGTGGCGCGTGTAGTCGTGCGACGGGCTGGCGAAGACCTCGGCGACCGGGCCGGACTCGACGATCCGCCCGGACTGCATCACCGCCACGCGCGACGCGATGCGCCGCACGACGCCGAGGTCGTGGGTGATGAACAGCATCGCCATGCCGAGACGCTTCTGAAGGCCCGAGAGCAGCTCGAGCAGCTGCGCCTGGATGGTGACGTCGACGGCCGTCGTCGGTTCGTCGGCGATCAGCAGGTCGGGCTCGTTGGCGAGCGCCATCGCGATCATCACGCGCTGGCGCTGGCCGCCGGAGAGCTGGTGCGGGTAGGCGCCGAGCCGGCGCTCCGCCTGCGCGCCCATGCCCACGAGCCCCAGCAGCTCGACGATGCGCGCGCGCGCCGCCGCGGGCGACAGGCGCTTGTGGATGACCAGCGCCTCGCCGACCTGCCGCTCGATCGTGTGCAGCGGGTTGAGCGAGGTCATCGGCTCCTGGAACACCATGGCGACGCGGTTGCCGCGCACCTCGCGCATGCGCGCCTCGCTGGCGCCGAGCAGTTCCTCGCCGTCGAAGCGTATGGAGCCTCCCGGCGGGTGGGCGGCGACCGGGTAGGGCAGGAGCTGCAGGACCGAGAGCGCGCTCACCGACTTGCCCGAGCCGGACTCGCCGACCAGCGCCAGCGTCTCGCCGCGCGCGAGGGAGAAGGACACGCGGTCGACCGCGGTGGCGCGCCGGCCGCCGCCGAGGTCGAAGGTCACGGAGAGGTCGCGGACCTCGAGGAGCGGTCGATCCATCGCCATCCTCCTCAGCGGAAGGTCTTGCGCGGGTCGAAGGCGTCGCGCACCGCCTCGCCCACGAACACCAGCAGGGACAGCATGGCCGCGATCACGACGAAGGCCGAGATGCCGAGCCAGGGCGCCTGCAGGTTGTTCTTGCCCTGGGTGATCATCTCGCCGAGCGAGGGCGAGCCGGGCGGCAGGCCGAAGCCGAGGAAGTCGAGCGAGGAGAGCTGCACCATCGAGCCGGAGAGGATGAAGGGCATCATGCTCAGCGTCGCCACCATCGCGTTGGGCAGCACGTGGCGGAACATGATCGACGCGTCGCCCGCGCCCAGCGCGCGCGCGGCGCGCACGTAGTCGAAGTTGCGCGCGCGCAGGAACTCCGCGCGCACGACGTCGACCAGCGCCATCCACGAGAAGAGCAGCAGCAGCGCCAGCAGCCACCAGAAGCTCGGCTGGATGAAGGCCGAGAGGATGATCAGCAGGTAGAGGACGGGCATGCCGCCCCAGACCTCGAGGAAGCGCTGCACCGACAGGTCGACCCAGCCGCCGAAATAGCCCTGCAGCGCGCCGACCACCACGCCGACGACCGAGCTGACCACGGTCAGCGTGAGCCCGAACAGGACGGAGATGCGGAAGCCGTAGAGCAGCCGCGCGACGACGTCGCGGCCCTGGTCGTCGGTTCCCAGCCAGTGCGTGCGCGAGGGCGGCGCCGGGAAGGGCACGCCGAGGTCCTTGTCGACGCTCGCGTGGCCGAAGGGGATCGGCGGCCAGACGATCCAGCCCTTCTCCTCGATCGCGTTGCGCACGAAGGGGTCGCGGTAGTCGGCCTCGGTCTCGAAGTCGCCGCCGAAGGCCGTCTCCGGGTAGGCGACGAGGAAGGGCACGCGCAGCTGCCCCTCGTAGCGCACGAGCAGCGGCCGGTCGTTGGCGATCACCTCGGAGACGAGGGAGACGGCGAACAGCGCCAGGAAGATCCACAGCGACCAGAAGCCGCGGCGGTTGCGCCGGAAGTTCTCCAGGCGCCGGCGGTTGAGCGGCGAGAGGCGGGCGGCGAGGCTCATCCGCGCCCCGCGAAGTCGATGCGCGGGTCGACCAGCGTGTAGGTCAGGTCGCCCACGATCTTCATCACCAGCCCCATGAGGGTGAAGACGTAGAGCGTCGCGAACATCACCGGGTAGTCGCGGTTGATCGCCGCCTCCCAGCCGAGCTGGCCGAGTCCGTCGAGCGAGAAGATCACCTCGATCAGCAGCGACGAGGTGAAGAACACGCCGATGAAGGCCGCCGGGAAGCCCGCGATCACGATCAGCATGGCGTTGCGGAAGACGTGGCCGTAGAGCACGCGCCGCTCGGGCAGGCCCTTGGCGCGGGCGGTGACGACGTACTGCTTGCCGATCTCGTCGAGGAAGGAGTTCTTGGTGAGGATCGTCAGGCCCGCGAAGCCGCCGACCACCATCGCCGTCACCGGCAGCACCATGTGCCAGAGGTAGTCCGCGGCCTGCTGCAGCGGCGTCATCGAGGCGAAGCCCTCCGAGACGAGGCCGCGCAGCGGGAAGAGCTTGAGGAACCCGCCACCCGCGAAGAGCACGATCAGCATGACGCCGAAGAGGAAGCCCGGGATCGCGTTGCCCGCGATCACGATGCCGGAGGTCCAGACGTCGAAGGCCGAGCCGTCGCGGATCGCCTTGCGCACGCCGAGCGGGATCGAGATCAGGTAGACGATCAGCGTCGTCCACAGCCCGAGCGAGATCGACACCGGCAGCTTGTCGACGACGAGGTCGACGACGTCGCGCCCCTTGAAGTAGGAGCGGCCGAGGTCGAACGTCGCGTAGCGCGCCATCATCATCGCGAAGCGCTCGACGATCGGCCGGTCGAAGCCGAATTGCCGCTCGAGGTCGCGGATGATCTCCGGGTCGATGCCGCGGCCGGCGCGACTGCGCTCGTCGCCGCCCTGCCCCGGCGCGCCGCCCTGCCCCTGGATGTCCCCCGCCCCGGCGCCGGTGAAGCGCGCCGTGGCGTCGGTGTTCAGCCCCTTGATCTGCGCGACCACGACGTCGATCGGGCCGCCCGGCGCGGCCTGCACGATCGCGAAGTTGATGACCATGATCGCGAACAGCGTCGGGACCACGAGCAGCAGGCGTCGGACGATGTAGGCACCCAAGGCTCAGCGCCCCCGGCGGCGATGCGGGGCGGCGCTCACCGGCCCTGCGCCCGCCTGTCGCGCAGCGCGGCGTCGCGCTGCGGGTCGACCCACCACACGGAGGACAGGTAGCCGACGCGCGGCGTGACGGCAGGCCGCGCGAAGCGGTCCCAGTAGGCGACGCGGTCGACGCGCGTGTGCCAGTGCGGCACGACGAGGAACGACCATTGCAGCGCGCGGTCGAGGGCGCGCGTGCGGGTCACGAGCGCGGCGCGGTCGGGCGCCGAGATCAGCGCCTCGACCAGCCGGTCGATCGCCTCGTTCCTGAGCCCCGCGAGGTTGCCGGAGCCGACGACGTCGGCCTTGGCGGAGTTCCAGTAGTTGCGCTGCTCGTTGCCCGGCGAATCGGAGGCGCCGAACACGGTCACCGTCATGTCGAAGTCGAATTCCTCGAGGCGGCGCTGGTACTGCGCCGTGTCGACCAGCCGCGTCTGCGCCTGGATGCCGAGGCGCTTGAGGTTCTCGAGGTAGGGCAGCGCGATGCGCTCGAACAGGCCGCCCTGGTTGAGCAGGATGTCGAAGCGGAAGGGCTTGCCCTGCGGGTCGACCAGCACGCCGTCCTTCACCTGCCAGCCGGCCTCGCGCAGCAGGCGCGTCGCCACGCGGAGGTTGTCGCGCAGGTTGCCGCTGCCGTCGGTGCGCGGCGGCTGGTACTCCTCGGTGAAGACGCGCGGCGGCAGCTGCGCGCGCAGCGGCTCGAGCAGCGCGAGTTCGCCCGCGTCGGGCAGGCCGCGCGCGGAGAGCTCCGAGTTGTCGAAGTAGCTGCGCGTGCGCGCATAGGCGCCGAAGAAGAGCTGGCGGTTCGACCACTCGAAGTCGAAGGCGTGGGCCAGCGCCTCGCGCACCCGCGCGTCGCGGAACTGCTCGCGGCGCGTGTTCATCACGAAGCCCTGCATGCCGTTGGTGCGCTCCTCGGCGATCTCCTCCTTGCGGTAGAGGCCGCGCTCGAGGCCCGGGCCCTCGTAGCGCGTCGCCCAGGCGAGCGCCTGGTTCTCCTGCCGGATGTCGTATTCGCCGGCCTTGAACGCCTCCAGCGCCACCGTCGGGTCGCGGTACCAGTCGTAGCGCATGGCGTCGAAGTTGTTGTGCCCGCGGCGCACCGGCAGGTCGCGGCCCCAGTAGTCGGGCACGCGGCGCAGGGTGACGAAGCGCCCCGCCTCGAAGGCGTCGACGCGCAGCGGGCCGGAGCCGAGCTGCGGCTCGAGCGACGGGCGCGAGAAGTCGCGCGTCGCCCACCACGCCTTCGAGAACACGGGCAGCTCGCCCACGATCAGCGGCAGCTCGCGGTTGGTCGAATCGGCGAAGGTGAAGCGCACGGCGCGCGGGCCGACCACCTCGACCGTGCGCACGCCGCCGTAGTAGGAGCGGAAGAAGGGATGGCCCTTCGTGCGGATCGTCTCGAAGGTCCAGGCGACGTCCTCGGCCGTGATCGGCGAGCCGTCATGGAAGCGCGCCTCGGGACGGAGGTGGAACACGATCCAGCCGCGGTCGGCCGGCAGCTCGACGCTCTCGCAGACCAGGCAGTACTTGGAGAAGGGCTCGTCGGCCGAGCTGGTCATCAGCGTGTCGATGGTCGCGCTCGCGACGCCGGCGGGGACGCCGCCCAGGATCCAGCCGTTGAAGCTGTCGAAGGTGCCCACCGCGTGGAAGCGCACCTCGCCGCCCTTGGGCGCGTCGGGGTTCGCGTAGTCGAAATGCCGGAACTCGGGCCCGTATTTCAGGTCGCCATGCATGGCGATGCCATGGGCGCGCGTGGCCTGCGCGGTGGCCATGGACGGGGCGAGGCCCGCGGTCGCGATGCCGATCGCCGAGATCAGGGCCAGAAGACGCATGTCCGCTCCGCGGGTTCGAGGCGGGGAAAGTGTGGAGAGCCGCCCCCCTCCCGGCAAGGGGGCCGCGCCCGGGCCGCCCGCGCGGGCGGCCTCAGCCGTTCAGGACGGAAAGCGCCGCGCGATGCATGCGCGCGTCGCCCGCGAGCACGACGCGGCCGTCGTTGTGCAGGCCAAGCGGCGCGCCGCCCCAGTCGCTGATGACGCCGCCGGCGCCCTCGGCCACCGGAACCAGCGCCGCCCAGTCGTAGACCTTGAGCTGGGCCTCGACCACCAGGTCCGCCCAGCCGCTCGCCACCAGCCCGTAGCCGTGGCAGTCGTTGCCGAAGATCGGGAACTTCACCTGCTCGTGCAGGCGGTCGAAGCCGTCCCAGTCGCGCCCGGTGAACATGTAGGGCGAGGTCGCGTAGAGCACCGCGTCGGCGAGCCGCGCGCAGGCGCGCGTGCGGCAGGGCTTGCCGTTGTGGGTGCTGGCCTCGCCGGAGACGCCGACCCAGCGGTCGTCCGCCGCCGGGCAGTCGATCACCCCGACCACCGGCTTGCCGTCGCGGCACAGCGCCACAAGCGCCCCGAAGAGCGGGCGGCCGGTGACGAAGGACTTCGTGCCGTCGATCGGGTCGAGGACCCAGACATGGCTCGCGTCGGGCCGGTCCGAGCCCCATTCCTCGCCGATGATCCCGTGCTCGGGGAACTCGGCGCGGATGATCTCGCGCATCACCCGCTCCGACTCGCGGTCGGCGATCGTCACGGGCGAGGCGTCCGCCTTCGTCTCCGTGTCCGGGTCGTTGCGGAAATGGCGGAGGGCGATCGGCCGCGCGGCGTCGGCGAGGCGGAGGGCGAGCGACTTGAAGCGCTGGAGTTCGGCGGTCATCGGCGGGGCGATAAGGCCACGCCGCCCGCCCGATCTCAAGCGCCGAGGGCGCGCTGGCGACGGAAGGAGAGCACGCCGAGCAGGTGGCTGGCGGGCGCCGCGCCGTCGGAGACGGGCAGCAGCAGGCAGCGGAAGGCCGCGTCCCCGCCCGCGGGAGGGCGCCAGCGGCCGGTCTCCTCGATCGGCACCAGCAGCTCGGCGACCGAGCGCTGCACGAAGGCGGCGCGCTCGAGCGCGTCCTCGGGCCAGGCCTGGGCGAGGCTGCGGCCCTTCGGGTCGAGGCCCAGCGCCTGGCAAGCGATCGGTGCCGCCCATTCGAAGCGGTTCGACTCGGCCCCCTGTGGCGAGCAGCGCAGCAGGAAGAGGTGCTTCCAGAATTCGGGGGCCGGCGCGGCGGCGATGTCCTGGCGGGACGGCGCGCGGCGCTCGCCGGCGAGGTCCTGCCACCAGAGCAGCGCGAGCCCGCAGGTGCGGCGCTCCGTGCCGTCGAGCCGCGGCAGCGCGGGAAGCGGGATGGGGGCGTCGAGGTTCAGTCCGGCCGTGATCGCTTGCGTCATGTTCCTTCCCGTAGCTGTCCCGGCGCGGTCGATTCGCGCCTGCCGCGGGCAATCTCGTCGCAAGCCGTTAAGCGAGCCTTGCCTCGCGCCGGACACGCGCCCGGAACGAAGAAGGGCGGCCCCGCGGGACCGCCCTTCGATGGAGAGCCGGGATGTTCGCGGCGATCAGGGCAGCGGCGCCGGCGAGTCGGCCTGGCCGCGCAGGTAGGCGATGAGGTTCGCGCGGTCCTGCGCCGAGCGCAGCCCGGCATAGGCCATCAGCGTGCCGTTCACGTAAGCCTTCGGGTTGACCAGGAACGCGTTCACGTTCTCGTAGGTCCACTTGCCGTCGTCGCCGGCCTGCTTGGCGGAGGCCTGGAGGGCCTGCGAGTACTTGAAGGTCTCGTTGCGGCCCTTCTGGGCGGCCATGACGTTCCAGAGGTTCGGGCCGACGGCGTTGCGGCCGCCCTTGTCGAAGCTGTGGCAGGAGGCGCACTGGCGCTGGGCCACGGTCTTGCCGGCGTCGACGGACGCCGCGGCGAGCAGCGGCGCGATCGGGTCGGGCTTCGGCGCGGCGGCCGGCGCGGCACCACCCGCGGGTGCGGCGGCCACGGCGCTGGTGTCGATCGCGAAGGCGTTCTTCTCGAGCTTGGTCGGATGGACCAGGGCGTTGCCGGCGTAGCCGATCACCGTCGTCGTCAGCAGCGCGAGCAGGAACGCGCCGGCGATCTTGTTGAACTCGAACGAATCCATTTCAGCCTCTGGATTGGGCCCTGCACGAAGATCCTTCGCCGGGACGCGGAAAGCGCGCGCAATATGCCCAAGCGCCGCCGACGCTTCAACACGAACCGCGCCCCGGCCGCCGCGCGACTTGCCTTGGCGGCGGAAGGGTTTATGGTCCGCGCGCCCCACAGGCCCGGAGCCGCGAGGCCGCGACAATCCGCCGCAGCCCCGATGCCGTCCCGACGAGACCCATGTCCAGCCGCCCCAGGAACCCGCTGATCCTCGTGCCGGCCCGGCTCGCGTCCATGCGCCTGCCGGACAAGCCGCTCGCCGACATCCATGGCGAGGCGATGATCGTCCATGTCTGGCGCCGCGCGATGGAGGCCGGGATCGGCCCCGTCGTCGTCGCCGCGGCCGAGCCGGCCATCGTCGCGGCCATCGAGGCCGCGGGCGGGCGGGCCGTGCTGACCGATCCCGCCCATCCCTCCGGCTCGGACCGGATCCACG
>CANMWW010000057.1 GCA_947500965.1 Alphaproteobacteria bacterium | reverse complement strand
GCCAGCCTCGACGCCGCCAAGGGCGAGGACAAGTTCAAGGGCTCGCCCGTGCCCAACCGAGCGCTGGCCGTCCTCTACCCGAACCGCATGCATGTCGTGACCGTCGATGGCACCGGCATCGCGACGATGAAGGACCTCAAGGGCAAGCGCGTCTCGACCGGCTCGCCGGGCAGCGCGACCGAGGTCATGGGCTTCCGCCTCCTCGAGGCGGCGGGCATCGACAAGGACAAGGACATCAAGCGCGAGCGCCTCGGGGTCGCCGAATCCACCAACGCGCTGAAGGACCGCAAGATCGACGCCTATCTCTGGGTGGGCGGCCTTCCGACCGCGGCCGTGACCGACCTTGCCGCGACGCCTGGCGTCAAGATCCGCATGGTCGACCACGCCGAGCATGTCGACGCGATGAACGCCAAGTGGGGCGACCTCTACTCCAAGGGCGCGATCCCCGCGGGCACCTATCCGGGCCAGGACAAGGACAACCCCAACGCCGACGTCTGGAACATCCTCGTCGTCCACGAGGGCATGCCCGAGGACGTCGCCTACCGCATCACCAAGGTGATCTTCGAGAACACCGCGGAATGGGCGACGGTCCACGCCGAGGCGCGCAGCGTCGCGCTGCCCAACCAGAAGCGCGAGAACTCGCCGGTGCCGTTCCATCCGGGCGCCGTGCGCTACTTCGCCGAGCGCGGGGTCAAGCTCGGCAGCTGAGCAAGGGACGCCCGCAGCGGAGCGCCTGGAGCGGCGCGCTTGCCGGAAGGCGGGCGCGCCGCGATGCTTTCACGGGCGCATCCGCGACCGATCCGGGGGACGAGGCCATGAGCGAGACGAAGCCGCAGGCTGGCGTGGACGAGGGCAAGCTCCGCAAGGCGGAGGAGTTCGTCGCGCAGGAAGAGGGCGCGGCGAACCGCCTGCGCGGCTGGATCGGCCATGGCGTGATGGCGCTGGCGATCGGCAGCACGCTCTTCCACCTCTACGCGGCCTACGACATCGTCGCGACCCAGGTCCTGCGGCCTGTCCATGTCGGGCTCGTCATGGTGCTGGTCTTCCTGCTGTTCCCGGTCGCGGCGCGCTTCCGCGACGGCATACGCTGGTGGGACCTCCTCGCCGTCGCGGGCTCGATCCTCACCGTCGGGTACATGATCGTCGGCGGCGAGGATTTCGGCGACCGCGCGAGCCTGCCGACCCGCGACGACATGCTGGTCGGCGCGCTCTTCATCCTGCTGGTGCTGGAGGCGACGCGGCGCACGACCGGCTGGATCATGCCGGCGCTCGGCCTGGTCTTCATCGCCTATGCGTTCTGGGGGCCTTACCTGCCGCCGCCCTGGACGCATCGCGGCTACGACGCCGAGCGCATCGTCGGGCATCTCTACATGACGCTCGAGGGGATCTTCGGCACCGCCGTCGACGTGTCCTCGAGCCTGATCGTGCTGTTCACGATCTTCGGCGCGATCCTGCAGGCCTCCGGCGCGGGGAAGTTCTTCATCGACTTCTCCTTCCGCGCGATGGGCGGGCAGGCGAACAGCGCCGGCCGCGCCATCGTGCTCTCGTCCTTCCTGCTCGGCGGGCCGTCCGGTTCCGGGGTCGCGACCACGGTGACGATCGGCTCGGTCGCCTACCCGCTGCTCGAGAAGGCGGGCTATGGCCGCAACGCCGCGGGCGGGCTGCTCGCGGCCGGCGGCCTGGGCGCGATCATCTCGCCGCCCGTCCTGGGCGCCGCCGCCTTCCTGATCGCTGAGTTCCTGAAGATCTCGTACCTCGACGTCATCCGCATGGCCCTGGTCCCGACCATCCTCTACTACTTCACGCTGCTCGTGATGGTGGAGATGGATGCCGGCCGCTTCGCCATCTCGAAGGTGGACCTCGGCCGGACCGAGACGCTCTGGCAGCTGACGAGGAGGCAGGGCTTCCACTTCACCTCGCTCGTCTCCGTCGTCGTGCTGATGGTGCTCGGCTACTCGCCCGTCCTCTCGGTGTTCTACGCGACGGTGCTCGCGGTGCTGGTGAGCTACCTGTCGCGCGAGACCGCGCTGACCCCGCGCAAGCTCGCCGACGCTCTGGCCAACGGCACGATCGGCGTGCTCGGCACCGCCGCGACCTGCGCGGCCGCCGGCATCATCGTCGGCGTCGTGACGCTGACGGGCCTCGGCCTCAAGTTCAGCTCGATCGCGATCGCCTATGCGGGCGGCAGCGTCGTGCTGACCGCGGTCTACACCGCGCTGATCGTCTGGATCGTCGGCCTCGCGGTGCCGGTGACCGCCAGCTACATCATCTGCGCGGTGATCGCCGCGCCGGCGCTGGTCAAGCTCGGCGTGCCGGACTTCGCCGCGCACATGTTCATCTTCTACTACGCCGTGCTCTCGGAGGTTTCGCCGCCCACCGCGCTCTCGCCCTTCGCCGCCGCGGCGATCACCGGCGGCAACCCCTACGCGACGACGCTGGAGAGCTGGAAGTACACGATGCCGGCATTCCTCGTGCCCTTCGTCTTCGTGCTCGACCCGCTGGGCGCGGGCCTGCTCCTCTCCGTCCCGAAGGGCGGAGACTGGATGGACATACTCTGGGTGACCTTCACGACCGCGGTCGGCATCGTCGGCTTCGCGGTCGCGGCGCAGGGCTGGCTCTTCGGCCGCGCGCCGGCCTGGATCCGCGCCATCGGCTTCCTTGCCGGCGTGGCGCTGCTCTTCCCGAGCATCGTCGACGCCGCCTCCGCGGCGCTGCGGCCCGAGCACGTCGCCTGGGTCAAGGCGGGTGGCCTCGCGCTCGCCGCGGCGATGCTCGCGGCGCAGCGCCTGCGCCGCGCCGTGGCCTGATCAGCGCGGCGGGCGCGCCAGCCTCCAGAGGCTCGGGCCCGCCACCGCGAGCAGCGCCACGACCAGGATCGAGGCCGAGATCGGCCGCGTGACCAGCGTCGTCCAGTCGCCCGCGCTGATCGTCAGCGCCTGGCGCAGCGCCTGCTCCGCGAAGGGCCCGAGGATCATGCCGATGATCACCGGCGCGGTCGGGAAGTCGTAGCGGCGCATCGCGTAGCCGAGCACGCCGATCGCGTAGAGGATCACGATGTCGAGCGGCGACTGCGACTTGTTGTAGGCCCCGATCGTCGCGAAGACGAGGATGCCCGCGTAGAGCATCGGCGCGGGTATGCGCAGCAGCCTGACCCAGAGCCCGACGAGCGGCAGGTTGAGCACGAGCAGCATCGCGTTGCCGATGAACAGGCTCGCGATCAGGCCCCAGACCAGCGCGGGCTGGTTCTGCATCAGCATGGGGCCCGGCTGGATGCCGTAGCTCTGGAACGCCGAGAGCATGATGGCCGCGGTCGCCGAGGTCGGCAGGCCCAGCGTCAGCATCGGCACGAGCACCCCCGCGGCCGAGGCGTTGTTCGCGGCCTCCGGGCCGGCCACGCCCTCGATCGCGCCCTTGCCGAATTCCTCCGGGTGCCGGGAGAGGCGCTTCTCCGCGTAGTAGGACAGGAAGGTCGGGACCTCCGCGCCGCCGGCGGGCAGGGCGCCGATCGGGAAGCCGATCAGCGCGCCGCGGATCCATGCCTTCCAGGATCGCGCCCAGTCCTGCGCGCTCATCCAAAGCGAGCCGCTCAGCGCGAGGACCTCGTCCTTCGCGTTCCTGTACCGCGCGCAGAGCCAGAGCGTCTCGCCCACGGCGAAGAGGCCGACGGCCACCTGGATGACGTCGATGCCGTCGAGCAGTTCCATGACCCCGAAGGTCAGGCGCGCCTGGCTCGTCTGGTTGTCGACGCCGACGAGCCCGAGGAAGAGGCCGAGGAAGAGCGAGGCGAGGCCGCGCAGCGCGGAGTTGCCGAGGACGGCGGAGACGGTGACGAAGGCGAGCACCATCAGCGAGAAATACTCGGCTGGCCCGAACCTCAGCGCGAGGTCGACCACCACGGGGCCCAGGAAGGCGAGCCCGAGCGTGCCGATCGTGCCCGCGACGAAGGAGCCGATCGCGGCGGTGGCCAGCGCCTGGGCGCCGCGGCCGCGCCGGGCCATCTTGTTGCCCTCCATCGCGGTCACGATCGTCGCGCTCTCGCCCGGCGTGTTGACCAGGATGGAGGTCGTCGAGCCGCCATACATCGCGCCGTAGTAGATGCCGGCGAACATGATGAAGGCGGCGGTGGCGTCGACCTTGAACGTGATCGGCAGCAGCAGCGCGATCGTGACCGCCGGGCCGAGCCCGGGCAGCACGCCGATCGCCGTGCCGAGCGTGGTGCCGAGCAGGCACCAGAAGAGGTTGATCGGGGTCAGCGCGACGGCAAAGCCCTGCGCGAGGCCGGAGAGCGCGTCCATGTCAGAGCACTCCCTCGAGGATGCCGGCGCCCACGCGGATGCCGAGCAGCCTGTCGAAGCCGAGATAGGCCAGCAGGGCGATCGCGAAGCCGATCGCCGCGTTGCGGGCCCAGCGCGTCGAGCCGAAGCCGCGCGCGACGAACGCGAAGAGGAGCGTCGAGGCGACGACGAAGCCGAGCGGCTGGATCAGCAGGACATTCATGGCGAGGCCGGCGCCGATCCAGCAGAGGGCGGGGAGGTCGGGCGCGCCGTCTTCCTCCGGCTCGGCGCGCCAGCGCCCGGAGAGCGCGGCGAGGAGGAGGCCGGCGCCGAGGATGCCGAGGCCAGTGCCGACGATGTACGGCGCCACGCGCGGGCCAAGCTGGGCATAGAGCGGCGAGGGGATCGTCCCCGCCTGCCAGATCACGATGCCCGCGAGCGCGAGCATGGCGACCGCCACCTTCACCTCGCCCTGCCGACGTTCCATCCCGTCCTCCCCCCGCAAGAGAAAGGGCCGGGCCCGCCTGTCGCGATGCCCGGCCCCGCGCGGACCGCCTGCCGCGTCCCAGCCGTCCGTCAGGCGAGGCCGAGGTCCTTGAGCACGGCCTCCGTGCGCTTGAACTCCTCCTGCAGGTACGCGCCGAAGGCGTCGCCGGTCAGGAGCACGTTCGCCCAGTCCTGCTTGGCGAGGATCTCCTGCCAGGCGGCGGACTTCACGGTCGCCTCGACCAGGTCGATCATCGCCTTGCGCTGCGCGTCGGTCACGCCCGGCGGGGCGAAGACGCCGCGCCAGTTGGCGATCGACACGTCGACGCCCTGCTCCTTGAAGGTCGGGATGTCGACGCCGGCGATGCGCTTGTCCGAGGACACGCCCAGCGCCTTCATCTTCCCGGCCTTGATGTTCTCGGCGAACTCGCCGAGGCCGGAGACGCCGGCCGCGACCTGGCCGCCGATGATCATCGCCGCGGCCGGTCCGCCGCCCGCGTTCGCCACGTAGGCGACGCGCCGCGCGTCGGTGCCGACGGCCTTGGCGATCAGGCCGGCCGTGATGTGGTCGGTGCCGCCCGCCGAGCCGCCGGCGATGGGGACCTTGGCCGGGTCGGCCTTGAGCGCCGCCGCGAAGTCCCTGAGGTCCTTGAAGGGCGAGTTCGCCGGCGCGACGACGACCTGGTACTCCTCGGTGAGGCGCGCGAGCGGCACGGTCGAGAGCAGCGAGACCGGCGCCTTGTTGGTGATGATCGAGCCGACCATCACGAGGCCCGCGACCATGATCGCGTTCGGGCGGCCCCTCCACTGGTTCAGGAACTCCGGCAGGCCGACGACGCCGCCGGCGCCGCCCTTGTTGGTGATCTGCGCGGACTTGATCAGGTTCGCGGCCTTCATCGCCTGCTCGAGCGAGCGGCCGGTCTGGTCCCAGCCACCGCCGGGCGCGGCGGGGATGAACATCTGCAGCTGCTCGATCGCCTGGGCGGAGGCGGGGGCGGAGGCCGCGCCAAGGATGCCCAGCGAAGCGCCGCCCAGAAGGCCTGCGCGGAGGAATTCACGGCGTTCGATCATCGGCGTCTCCCGGGGGTTCGTGTAGTCTGCGTCCGAACCTATTTTGCGCAGGCCGCGCCTGCAAGCGCCCGCCACCCAAGGTGCATCCATGCCCGCTTCGACCGGCGCGTCCCGGCAGCTTCCTTCCACGTTCGCGGTCGTCGCCCACCTCGCGCCCTATCTCTGGCGCGAGCAGGGGCTGGCGCTCCGGGAGCGGATCTTCCTGGCCCTTGCCCTGCTGCTGGGCGCGAAGGCGGCGACGCTCTTCGTCCCGGTCTTCTACAAGCAGGCGGTCGACGCGCTCGGCCCGCGCGACGCGGCGATCGCGCTGCCGGTCGGGCTCATCCTCGCCTATGGCGCGACGCGCATCCTGTCCTCGACCATGCAGGAGCTGCGCACCATGGTCTTCGACCCGGTGGCGCAGCATGGCGTCCACCGCCTCGCGCTGGAGACGTTCCGCCACCTGCACCGGCTGAGCCTGCGCTTCCACCTCGACCGCCAGACGGGCGGCCTGTCGCGGGCGATCGAGCGCGGCATCAACGCGGTGGAGAACCTCGTCTACTACCTGGTCTTCCAGGTCGCGCCGACCGTGCTCGAGATCCTGCTCGTGAGCCTGGTGCTGTGGTGGCTCTACGACTGGCGCTTCGCGGCGACCACGTTCCTGACGATCTCCGCCTACACGGCGTGGACGCTGGCGGTGACGCAATGGCGCCTCGTCTACCGGCGCCGCATGCTCGAGGCGGAGAGCGAGGCCAACGCCAAGGCCGTCGACAGCCTGCTCAACTACGAGACGGTGAAGTACTTCGGCAACGAGGCGCACGAGGCGCGCCGCTTCGACGCATCGCTGACCGCCTACGAGCGCGCTGCGGTGTGGAGCGCGAACACGCTGTCCATCCTCAACATCGGGCAGGCCGCGATCATCGCGGTCGGCGTGACGCTGGTCATGCTGCTGGCCGGCTCGGGCGTCGCGCGCGGCGAGATGACCGTCGGCGACTTCGTGATGGTCAACGCCTACCTGATCCAGCTCTACCTGCCGCTCAACTTCCTCGGGATGATGTACCGCGAACTGCGCCAGGCCCTGACCGACCTCGGCCAGATGTTCAGGCTCCTCGGCGTCGAGGTGGAGGTGCGCGACGCGCCCGGCGCGCGGCCGCTCGCGCCGGGTGGCGGCGAGGTCGTCTTCGACGACGTGCGCTTCGGCTACGACGAGCGGCGCGAGATCCTGCGCGGCGTGAGCCTGCGCGTCCCGGCGGGCAGGACGCTGGCCATCGTCGGGCCGAGCGGGGCGGGCAAGTCGACGATCGCGCGGCTGATGTTCCGCTTCTACGACGTCGGCGGCGGCGCCATCCGCGTCGACGGGCAGGACCTGCGCGAGGTCTCGCAGGACTCCCTGCGCGCCGCCATCGGCATCGTCCCGCAGGACACGGTGCTGTTCAACGACACGGTCTACTACAACATCGCCTATGGCCGCCCGAGCGCGACGCCGGCGGAGGTCGAGGAGGCCGCGCGTCTCGCGCGCATCCACGACTTCGTCGCCTCGCTGCCGGACGGCTACCAGACGCGGGTGGGCGAGCGCGGGCTGAAGCTGTCGGGCGGCGAGCGCCAGCGCGTGGCGATCGCGCGCACCATCCTCAAGCGGCCGCGGGTGCTGATCTTCGACGAGGCGACGTCGGCGCTCGACACGCGCACCGAGCGCGCGATCCAGGAGTCGCTGCGCCAGATCTCGCGCGACGTCACCACGCTGACGATCGCGCATCGCCTCTCCACCGTCGTCGACGCCGACGAGATCGTGGTGCTGCAGGACGGCGTGGTCGCCGAGCGCGGCGACCATGCGGCGCTGCTCGCGCGCGGCGGCACCTATGCGCGCATGTGGGCGCAGCAGGCCGAGGCCCGCGAGGACGGGCCGCACGGCTGAGGCGACCGCGGCCATGGTTCCTCCGCCGCTCTTCGTCGGCAGCGAGATCTACCGGGCCTCGCGCTACGGCGCGACGCATCCGCTCGGCATCCCGCGGGTGAGCGCGGTGATGGACCTCTGCCGCGCGCTGGGCTGGCTGCCCGACCATGCCTATCTCGACAGCCCGGTCGCCACGCCCGCGCAGCTCGCGCGCTTCCACGACCCCGCCTATGTCGCCGCGGTCGCCGAGGCCGAGCGCGCGCAGCGCATCGACCCGGAGGCGAGCGCGCGCTGGAACATCGGGCGCAACGGCAACCCGGTCTTCGGCGAGGTGTTCAGGCGCCCGGCGACGTCCTGCGGCGGCACGATCCGCGCGGCGCAGATCCTCTGCGCGCGCGAGGGCGCCGTGCACGTTCCCGCCGGCGGCACGCATCACGGGCTGCGCGACCGCGCCTCGGGCTTCTGCTACTTCAACGACCCGGTCCTGGGGATCCTCGAGTTCCTAGACCGCGGGATCGCGCGGGTCGCCTATGTCGACCTCGACGCCCATCACGGCGACGGCGTCGAGATGGCCTTCGCGAGCGAGCCCCGCGTGCTTGCCATCTCCATCCACGAGGACGGGCGCTGGCCGCACACGGGCCGCCTCCACGACCGCGCGGGCGGCTCGGCGCGCAACCTGCCGGTGTCCGCGGGCTTCAACGACAGCGAGCTCGCCTTCCTCGTCGAGGAGGCCGTCCTGCCGCTGCTGCAGCGCTTCCGGCCGGAGGCGCTGGTCCTGCAATGCGGCGCCGACGCGCTGGCCGACGACCCCATGAGCGGGCTGTCCCTGTCGAACCGGGCCTATCGCCGCGCCGTCGCCGCGCTCGCGGGGGCCTGCGGGCGCGTGCTCGTCCTGGGCGGTGGCGGGTACAACCCGTGGAGCGTCGCGCGCTGCTGGACCGGGATCTGGGGGACGCTGAACGGGCTGGAGGCGCCGGGGCGCCTGCCGCCGGACGCGGAGCAGGTGCTGCGCGGGCTGCACTGGAACCGTCGCCGCTCCGAGCCGAGGCCCGAGCACTGGTTCACCACGCTCGACGACCCGCCGCGCGAGGGGGCGGTGCGCGACGAGCTCCGCGCCGCGGCCCGCGCGGTGCTTGAACCCTGAGGGGCGGGGCGGGCATGGTCCCGCCATGCGCCGCCGCCTCGTCCTTCCGCTCCTCGCCGCAGCCGCCCT
>CANMWW010000056.1 GCA_947500965.1 Alphaproteobacteria bacterium | reverse complement strand
TTTTTTTTGGGGGGGGGGGGGACGCTGATGTTGCCAAGTGCCGATCCTCCCCCGCTGCATCCCGGTCGAAGCCCTGAAGGGCTTTCCATGTCCTGGACGCCCGCTTTTTCCTGGGTCCATGCGTGCACATTATCTATGCAGGCACCAATTCAAGATTGCGTGAAGTCATGCGCCGGCGCGCGACACTTCCGCGCAGGCGGCACGCGTCGGCGGCGCGGGGCAGGTCTTCGCACAGGACGAGGCCGCGGCAGCTGCTGCCACGCGATACTGTAGCCGCTGGCGCGCGGCGGAAGGCGACTGGGGGATGGACGGGACTGGGGTCGACCACGAGGGGATGAAGCGCGGATGGACGCGGCTGCTCGCCGTCGCGACGCGCGCACCCTACAGCTGGTACGTCGCAGGCCAGGCGGCGGACACGATCGGGCTGTGGATGCAGCGCCTGGCGCTGGGCTGGCTGGTCTGGGAGCTCACGGGCTCCGCGACCTGGCTCGGCGCGATCAGCTTCCTCAAGTTCGCGCCGACGATGCTGCTCGGCCTCTTCGGCGGCGTGCTCGCCGACCGCTTCCCGCGCGGCAAGATCGTCCTCGCGGCGCAGGCCGTCACCGTGTTCCAGGCCGCGGCGGTCGCGCTGCTCATCGTCACCGGCGACATCAGCCTGCCGGTCCTGGTCGTGCTCACGCTGATGGTGGGCATCGCGGTCGGCCTCTCGCAGGCCGCCTCGAAGGCGGTCGTGAGCGAGCTCGTCCCGCGCGCCGACGTGCCGGCGGCGATCGCGCTCAACTCCGTCGTCTTCAACGTCTCGCAGCTCGCGGGCCCGGCGCTGGCCGGCGTCGTGCTCGTCTTCGCGGGCAACGTCGCCTGCTTCGTCGCCGTCGCGCTGCTCTTCGCGACGAACCTCGTCGTGTTCTGGCGCATCCTGCCGCATGTCTCCGCGCGCCCGTCCGGCGACGGGCAGCCGATGCTGCGCGCCATCGGCACGGCGCTCGCCTTCTGCCTGCGCCATCGCGGCATCGCGCCGCTGCTGGCGCTGCACTTCGCCTTCACCTTCTCCGTGCGCCCGATCATCGACCTGCTGCCGGCCTTCGCGGGCGGCGAGCTGAAGGACGGGGTCGACGCGGTGTCCGTGCTGACGAGCGCCGTGGGGCTCGGCGCCATCGCCTCCGGCCTCTACCTCGCGGCGCGGCCGCACGGGCCCGGCCTGCTGCGCCTCGTGATGGCCTCGATGCTGGTGCTCGGCATCGCGATGCTGGGCTTCGCCGCGGCGCCCGGGCTGTGGGTCGCCGCGGCGATGGGCGCGCTGATCGGCGCCGGCATGGCGGTGCGCGCGGCCGGCGTGCAGACGCTGGTGCAGCTCGCCGCGACGGAGGACCTGCGCGGGCGCGTGCTGAGCCTCTACGGGCTCGGCCTCAACACCGGCGCCGCGCTGGGCGCCATAGGCGTCGGCGCGCTTGCCGACGCGATCGGCCTGCGCGAGGCGATCGCCGTGGTCGCGATCGCCTCGCTCGCCGTGCTGGGCCTGGTCTGGCTGCGGCGCGCCGACATGGAGAAGGCACTCGAAGCGGAGGAGACGAGATGAGCACGCCACGAGAGGTCGATTCGCCGGAGACCCTGCCCGGCTGGCACATGCCCTGGCCCGACTTCGAGGTCGACTGGGCGCGCGCGGCGCTGCTCGTCGTCGACATGCAGAACTACGGCTGCAACCCGCGCGCCGGCGTCGCGGCGATGCTCGCGGGCCGCTATCCGGAGATCGCCGCCTACTACGTCCCGCGGCTCGTCGACGTCGCGATCCCGAACGCGCGCCGCCTGCTCGGCGCGTTCCGCGCCGCGCGGCTGCCCGTGGCCTTCACGCGCCATGGCCCGCTGCTGCCCGACGGCAGCGACATGATCGCGCGCCGACGCCGGCGCGACGGCGCCTCGCAGGAATCGACCGGCACGCCGACGCTCTGGCATCGCGGCACGTTCGAGCACGAGGTGATCGCGGAACTGGCGCCCGCGCCCGGCGACCTCGTGGTCGACAAGAACACCTCCAGCGCCTTCAACTCGACCGGCATCGAGTGGATCCTGCGCAACAAGGGGATCGACACGCTCGTGCTCGCGGGCATGGCCACGGACATGTGCGTCGAGACGACGGCGCGCGACGCCGCCGACCGCGGCTTCAACGCGATCATCGCGGAGGACGCCTCGGCGACGTTCTTCGAGCGCCACCATGTCGCGGCGCTGAGCGGCTTCGCGCGCGTCTTCGGACAGGTGCGATCGACCGACGCGATCCTCGCCGCGCTTGCCGCGCGACGAGCGCCCGTCGCATGATCCCGGCCTCGCGCGGCGGGGAGCCGCGCCCTCGAGGGGGACAGGACATGACCGAACGCAACGACAACGACGCGGCCGCGCGCCGCGATTTCCTCAGGCTGTCCGGGGTCGGCGCCGCCGTGGCCGCCGGCGTCGCGGCGACCGCGACGCTGTCCGCGCAGCAGGCCGCCGCGCAGGCGCCCGCGGGCAGCACGCTGCGCACCGTGCTCAACCGCGGCAAGCTCGTCGTCGGCACGGGCTCGACCAACGCGCCCTGGCACTTCGAGGACGACAAGGGCCAGCTCACCGGCATGGACATCGCCGTCGCGCGCATCCTCGCGCGCGGCCTGTTCGACGACCCGTCGAAGGTCGAGTTCGTCCGCCAGGAGCCGGCGGCGCGCATCCCGAACATCACGACCGGCAAGGTCGACATCGTCATCCAGTTCATGACCATGTCGCCGGCGCGCGCCCAGCTCGTGAACTTCTCGCGCCCCTACTACATCGAGGGCGTCGCGCTGCTGACCTCGTCGAGGGGCAAGCTCAAGACGCACAAGGAGCTCGTCGACGCCGGCCGCTCCGCGCGCGCCTCGGTGCTGCAGAACGTCGACGCCGACAAGCTCGTCGCCAAGGCGCTGCCCAGCGCCACGGTGCTCCAGCTCGACACCCAGGCGAACGTCATCCAGGCCCTCGATTCCGGCCGCGTCGACGCCGCGGTGGTCGACCTCTCGACCGTCGGCTGGCTGGTGAAGCGCAACCCCGACAAGTACCTGGACTCGGGCTTCCACTACGAGACGATGCTCTACGGCGCGGCGATGCGGCAGGGCGACCTCGACTGGTCGCGCTTCGTCGACACCTGCCTCAACGTCAACATGCATGGCCACCAGACCGACATGTACGACAGGGCGCTCGACGAGTTCTTCGGCGCCAAGCCGCCGCGGCGCACGCCCGGCTTCCCCAACATCTGACGCGCGCGGGACGGCGGCGGGCCGGCGACGCGCCCGCCGCCGAGGCGCCGGCGTGGAATACCACCTCAACTTCAACTTCGTCTGGAAGTACGCGGACAAGCTCTGGTGGGGCTTGGCCCTGTCGGTCCAGCTCGCGTTCGTCTCCATCCTGATCGGCTGCGTGATCGGGCTGGCGCTCGCGCTCGCGCATTCCGGCGGCAACCGCTGGACGCGCGGCGCGGTCGCCGCCTATGTCGAGTTCGTCCGCAACGTCCCGCTGCTGCTGCTCGTCTACCTCGTCTTCTACGGCATCCCCTCGGCGGGCGGCTTCGCCTACGACGCGACGACCAGCTTCGTCGCCACGCTCGCGATCTATTCCGGCGCCTACCTCGTCGAGGTCTTCCGCGCCGGGCTGGACGCCGTGCCCAGGGGCGTGATCGACGCCGGCAAGGCGATCGGCCTCACGCCCTGGCAGCGCTTCGTCGACCTGCGCCTGCCGATCATGCTGCGCGTGGTCCTGCCCTCGCTGTCGAACGCCTTCATCTCGCTGTTCAAGGACACCTCGCTCGCCTCGGTGATCGCGGTGCCGGAGCTCACCTACGGCGCCAACTGGATCAAGACCAACACCTTCCGCCAGGTCGAGGTGTGGCTCGTGGTCTGGCCGATCTACCTCGTGACCGGCTGGGCGATCCTCGCGGCGCTGCGCCAGCTCGAGCGGCGCTTCTCGCTGGGACGGCGGCGGTGATCGACTTCGCGCTCCGCACCCTGCCCTTCCTCTGGGACGGGCTGCTCGTCACGCTGCACGTGTCCGCGGTCGTGCTCGTCGTCTCGCTCGTGCTCGGCGTCGCGGCCGGCGTCGGCTTCGCCTACGGGCCGCTCTGGGTGCGCGCGCCGCTGCGCCTGTGCTCGGACGTGCTGCGCGGCACGCCGCTGCTGGTGCTGATCTTCTGCGTCTACTACCTGCTGCCCTTCGCGGGGCTGAACCTCCAGCCCTTCCCCGCCGCGGTGATCGCGCTCTCCGCGTTCAAGGCCGCGCATGTCGCGGAGATCGCGCGCGGCGCCATCTCCTCGATCGCGCCGGGGCAGTCGGACGCCGGCAAGGCGATCGGCCTCACCTTCGCGCAGCGCCTCGCCTGGGTCGTCTTCCCGCAGGCGCTGCGGCGCTTCCTGCCGCCCTGGGTCAACTCGGTGACCGACACGGTCAAGGGATCGTCGCTGGTGTCGCTGGTCGGCATCGTCGACCTGATGCTCGCCGCGCAGCAGGTGATCGGCCGCACCTACGAGCCGCTGCCCGTCTACGTGCTCGCGGCGCTGATGTACTTCGCGATCAACTACGCGCTGAGCGTCGCGAGCCGCAGGCTCGAGGCGCGCTTCGCCTACATCCGGGAATGACATGACAGAGCCGCTCGTCCGCATCCGCGGCCTCGGGAAGTCCTTCGGACCGACGCGCGTCCTCGAGGGCGTCGACCTCGATGTCGGGCGCGGCGAGGCCGTCGTCGTCATCGGCCCGTCGGGCAGCGGCAAGACCACGCTGCTGCGCTGCATCAACGTGCTGGAGACCTACGACGAGGGCTCGATCCAGGTCGACGGCGTCGAGGTCGGCTACGACGGCCCGCCGGGCCCGGGGCGCAGGCCGCGCCGCGATGGCGAGCTCGCGCGCATCCGCGCCGACATCGGCATGGTCTTCCAGCTCTTCAACCTCTTCCCGCACCTGACCGCGCTCGAGAACGTGATGCTGGGCCTGACCCGCGTGCGCGGCATGCCGAAGGCCGAGGCGCGCGCTCGCGCCGAGCACTGGCTGGCGCGCGTCGGGCTGTCCGACCGCATGTCCAACCTGCCGGGCCAGCTCTCGGGCGGCCAGCAGCAGCGCGTCGGCATCGCGCGCGCGGTCGCCATGGAGCCCAAGGTCCTGCTGCTCGACGAGATCACCTCCGCGCTCGACCCGGAGCTGGTCGGCGAGGTGCTCTCGGCCGTGCAGCAGCTCGCGCGCGACGGCATGACGATGGTGGTCGTGACCCACGAGATGACCTTCGCGCGCGACGTCGGCACGCGCATCGTCTTCATGGACGCCGCGCGCGTCGTCGCCGAGGGCACGCCGCGCGAGATCCTCGTCGAGCCGCGGCACGAGCGCCTGCGCAGCTTCCTCGCGCGCATCGAGATGAAGGGACATTGAGGGACAGGGCCATGGACGCACGCAGCGACGTCAGGAACCGCCTGGGCCTTCGCCCGGTCATCAACGTCTCGGGCACGATGACGCATCTCGGCGCGTCGATCGCGGTGCCGGAGGCGATCCGCGCCGCGAGCGAGGTGATGCCGGAATGGGTGGAGGTCAACGACCTCCACCGCAAGGCGAGCGCCGCGATCGCGCGCGCGACGGGCGCGGAGGCCGGCTTCGTGACCGCCTCCGCCGCTGCGGGCATCACCCTCGCCGTCGCGGGCGCGATGACCGGGGCCGACCTCGCCAGGGTCGAGCAGCTGCCCGACGCGACGGGCATGCGCGACGAGGTCGTGATCCAGATGGGCCACATGACGGGCTATGGCGCGGCGATCGAGCAGGGCATCCGCCTCGCCGGCGCCAGGGTCGTGCCCGTGGGCAACGTCACCGATGCGCGCGGCTACCAGCTCGAGCACCGGATCGGCGAGCGCACCGCGGCCGCGCTCTACGTCGTCTCGCACCACACCGTGCAGTACGGCCAGCTGCCGCTCGACGCCTTCGCGCGCACCTGCCACGCGCGCGGCGTGCCGGTCATCGCCGACCTCGCCTCGGAATACGACCTGCGCGGCTTCCTCGCGGCGGGCGCGGACGTCGCGATCTACAGCGCGCACAAGTTCCTCGGCGGCCTCACCGCGGGCATCGTCGCGGGGCGCAAGGACCTCGTGCGCGCGACCTTCCTCCAGAACTCGGGCATCGGGCGCGGGATGAAGGTCGGCAAGGAGAGCATCGTGGCGACCATCGCCGCGCTCGAGGCCTGGGAGCGGCGCGACCACGACGCGGTGCGGCGCACGGAGCGCGGGCACCTCGACCTCTGGATGAAGCGCTTCGCCGGCGTCGCGGGCATCCGCGCGACCATCATCCCCGACCCGACGCACAACCCGCTCGACCGGCTGATGCTCGAGGTCGATCCCGGGGTCGCGCGCATCACCGCATGGGACCTCGCCGACGCGCTCGCCGCCGGCGCGCCGCCGGTCATCGTGCGCGACCACGAGGTCGAGCAGGGCTTCTTCCAGCTCGATCCCTGCAACCTCCATCCCGGCGAGGCGCCGGTCGTCGCCGACCGCATCCTCGCGGAGCTGGAGACCGCGCGCCGGCGCAACGCGCCCTCCGGCCGCACGGTGGCCGAGCGCAGGGCGGCGCGCTTCGAGCGCCTGCTGCGCTGGCCGGACTGAGCCGGTCGGGCCCGGCCGCGCTCAGCGCGGCGGCGGGCAGGCCTGTCCGCGGGACTGCTCGAAGGGGGCGTCGCCACCACGCACGGTGTCGCGCCAGACGATCTCGCCACGCTCAACGTCGACCAGCAGGTCGGCGCCGAGCACGCGGCCCCACCAGACGCGCACGAGCGCCAGCTTCTCGTTGACCCATACCGCGTAGGCGGTGGCGTTGCCGTGGTTGCGCAGCTCGACGACCACCACCTCCGGGCGCTCGACGTCGAAGACGACGCGCGTGTTCCAGGGCGGCGGGGCGCTGAAGTCGGGATCCACCTTGCGCAGCCTGTAGGCGCCGTTGGGCGAGGCCAGCCACTGCGCGCCCTCTGCCGGCGCCATGCGCTCGCGCGTCACCGCCGCGCGCTCGCCGGGCTGCTCGGACCACGGTCCGTGGGTGATGCGCGGCTGGGTCCAGCACGCGGGCGGGGTGTGGAATTCCTGCTGGGCCGCGGCGGGCAGGGCCAGCAGGACGAGCACCGTCAGCAATCGCACGAGCATCGATCCACCTCCTCGCGCCGACGGGTCCCCGCCCGGGGCGTCTTCACATCCTAGCGCGGGAAATCGCTTCCCACACGGCCTGGCGCGTCGCCGGCATGTCGATGCGCCGCACGCCCAGCGGCCGCAGCGCGTCGAGCACGGCGTTGATCACCGCGGGCATGGCGCCGGCGCAGCCCGCCTCGCCGCAGCCCTTCACGCCGAGGATGTTGGTCTTCGCCGGCACGGGATGGCTCGCGAAGCCGATCATCGGCAGGTCGCCGGCGCGCGGCACCGCGTAGTCCATGTAGCTGCCGGCGAGCGGCTGGCCGTTCTCGTCGTAGACCGGGTTCTCGAGCAGCGCCTGGCCGATGCCCTGCGCGACGCCGCCATGGACCTGCCCCTCGACGAGGAGCGGGTTCACGATCGTGCCGAAGTCGTTCACCGAGTCGTAGCGCACGACCTCGACGACGCCGGTCTCCGGGTCGACCTCGACCTCGGCGACGTGGCAGCCATTCGGGAAGGCGGAGGGCACGGCGCCATCGACATGGCGCACGTCGAGGCTGTCGGGCGTGCCCTCGGGCAGCCGCTCGCCCGAGCGCAGCCGCCCGGCGAGCTCGAGCAGCCCGATGCCGCGATCGGTGCCGACGATGCGGAAGCGGCCATCGACGAACTCGATGTCGGCGACCGCGGCCTCGAGCACCGCCGAGGCGCCGGCGCGGCCCTTCTCGATCACCTTCTCCGCCGCGTGCGCGATGGCCGAGCCGCTCATCATCATCGAGCGCGAGCCTCCGGTGCCGCCGCCCGCGAGCAGCTCGTCGCTGTCGCCCTGCAGCAGGCGGATGCGGTCGAAGGGGATGCCGAGCCGCGCGGCGAGCACCTGCGCGAAGGGCGTGGCGTGGCCCTGCCCGTAGTCCAGCGTGCCGGTGATCATCGTCACGCCGCCATCGGCGTCGAAGCGGATGCCGCCCATCTCCTTCACCGAGGCCGCGGTGACCTCGAGGAACTGCGCAACGCCGCGGCCGCGGAGCCTGCCGCGCGCGCGCGATTCCTCGCGCCGCCGCGCGAAGCCCTGCCAGTCCGACGCGGCGACCGCCTTGTCGAGCACGGCGCCGAAGTCGCCGCAGTCGTAGGTCATCTCGTTGGGCGCGACATAGGGGAAGGATTCGGGCTGGATGTGGTTGCGTCGGCGCAGCTCGATCGGGTCGATCCCCATCTCCTGCGCCGCGGCGTCGACCAGCCGCTCCATCACGTAGTTGCCCTCGGGCCTGCCGGCGCCGCGATAGGGGCCCATCGGCGAGGTATTGGTCACCGCGCAGCGCGCGAGGACCTCGATCGCCGGGGTGCGGTAGACGCCGATCACGTTCTTCTGGATGCCCAGCGCCGGGATCATGGGCGCGTAGTTGCCGGCATAGGCGCCCATGTTGCCGATCGAGGCCACGCGCAGCGCGAGGAAGTTGCCATCCTTGTCGAGGGCGAGCTCGCCGGTCACCTCGTGGTCGCGACCCGCCTGGTCGGAAAGGAAGCTGGCCTGGCGCTCCTCGGTCCACTTCACCGGCCGGCCCAGCGCGCGCGCGGCGTGCAGCAGGCAGATGTATTCCGGGTAGACGCCGGCCTTCATGCCGAAGGAGCCGCCGACATTGCCGGTCAGCACGCGGATCTGCTCGACCGGCACCTTCATCACGTCGGCGAGGCCCGCGCGCATGCCGAACACGCCCTGCGTGCCCATGTGCACGGTCCAGCGGCCGGTGGCGGCGTCGTGCGCGACGACCGCGGCGCGCGGCTCCATCGCGCAGACCACGACGCGGTTGATGTTCATCTCCAGGCGCGTGAC
>CANMWW010000055.1 GCA_947500965.1 Alphaproteobacteria bacterium | reverse complement strand
GATCTTGCCGCGGAACTCCGCGGTGCGCTGGGCGAGGATGCGCAGGGCCTCGGGCGGGACCTCGGACACGACGGATCCCGTCTCCCTGTCGACGACGCTCGCGACCAGGGTCTTGGTCATGGCGTCGAAATGCGTCTGCACGTCGGTCACCGTCGGCTTCGGCGCGCGCGCGACGGGCGAATTGCCCGTCGATGGCGGCGGCGGCGCCTCGGCGGAAGCCGGGGTCGGCGCGTCGGGCGCCGGCGCGGCGGACTTCCGAATCCCGGCGCCGGCCGCGGCCAACGCGGCCAGCCCTGCTCCTGAGATCGAAGAGAAATCCATCGCTGGTCTCCAGGTCGGCGTGCCGGAGGCGCCTCGCGCCCCCGGCACGGACTACGCTACGTCCTGCGTCGCACCCCCGCCGTCAGCGGAAGAGCCGCAGCAGGTTCTGCGGCATCTGGTTCGCCTGCGCGAGCATGCTCACGCCGGCCTGCTGCAGGATCTGGTTGGAGGTGAAGCTGCTCATCTCCGCCGCGACGTCGAGGTCCATCAGCGTGGAGCGCGCGGCCTCCGCGTTCTCCATCTGCGTCGCGATGTTCGCTCCGGCGAACTCGAGCCTGTTCTGGCTGGCGCCGAGCTTCGCGCGCGACGTGGCGATCGTGTCGATCGCGGTGTTGATCGCGGCGAGCGCGGTCGTCGCGTCGGAGTAGGTGCTGACGACCTTGGCCGCCACCGACAGGTCGGTCGTGTCGATGCCGTCGATCTTGACCTCGATCGAGTCGTTCGCGGTGTTGGCATGGCCGACCTGGAACTTCAGGCCGGTGCCGGACAGCGAACCGGTGGTCAGCGACTGGCCGTCGAAGTTGGTGACCGCGGCGACGCGATCGACCTCGCTGAGGAGCTCGGTGAATTCCGAGTTCAGCATGGTGCGCTGGGTGCTCGCGAGCTGGTCCGACGCCGCTTGCACGGAAAGCGTCTTCATGCGCAGCAGGATGTCGGTCACCGTCGACATCGCGCCATCGGCGATCTGGATCACCGAGGACGCCTGGCCGACATTGACGGCGGCCTGCTTCAGGCTGACCACGTCGGCCTTCAGCGACAGGCCGACGGCCAGCGAAGCCGCATCGTCGCGCGCAGAGAGCACGCGCGAGCCGGCGGCAAGCTTTGCCACCGAGCGTGTCGCCTCGGAGTCTGCTTTCTGGAGATAGCGCTGCGCGACGTTGGCAGCGTAGTTGGATATGACGTTGAGGGCCATCTTGGCGCACTCCATCCTGGAGTTGGACCACGCACATCGCGTGGAGTCCGCCCATCGCGGACGATCGCAGGATTCCATGGAGGGTCGCGACCGGCAAGGATCCGGCCGCCCGCGTCTGGTCCTTTTCGGTCCATCAATCCCGGGGCCAGCCCCCTGACCCCACCGAATCCGGGTGTTTGCCGGGCACGCGGCAGCTTCGCAGCCTGCGGAGCGGCGTCGTGATCCGGATCTTCGTCGGCTACGACCCGCGCGAACCGGCCGCGTACCACGTCCTCTGTCATTCCATCCTTGCGCGGGCGAGCGCGCCGGTATCCATCGCTCCGCTGGCGCTGGCGGGCCTGGGCGGCCTGCTCCACCGGCCGCGGCACCCGCTGCAATCCACCGACTTCTCCTTCTCCCGGTTCCTCGTCCCCCATCTCTGCGGCCACGAGGGATGGGCGCTGTTCCTCGACTGCGACATGCTGTTCCTGCGGGACGTCGCCGAGCTCTGGGCGATGCGGGATCCGTCTCTCGCGGTGCAGGTGGTCAGGCACGACCACGCGCCGCGCGAGGCCTCGAAGTTCCTCGGCGCGGCGCAGACCCGCTACCCGATGAAGAACTGGTCCAGCCTGATGCTCTTCAACAACCGTTGCTGCGACCGCCTCACGGCAAGTTCAGTCAACGACGCATCGGGCCTCGACCTTCACCAGTTCCGCTGGCTGCGTGGCGAGCACGAGATCGGCGGCCTGCCGCCGGAATGGAACCACCTCGTCGACTACGACCCGCCGCGCCCCGCAGGCGAGATCGCGAACCTGCACTACACCAATGGCGGTCCCTACTTCCCGGAATACGCGCGCTGCGGCTACGCGGACCTCTGGTTCGCCGAGCGCGACCGCATGCTCGCCTGCGCACGCAGGCCGGCCGCGCTGGCGAAGGCGGTGTGAGCAT
This sequence comes from Alphaproteobacteria bacterium, assembly GCA_947500965.1. GTDB lineage: Bacteria > Pseudomonadota > Alphaproteobacteria > CACIAM-22H2 > CACIAM-22H2 > CAIOSQ01. Next base: position 6,918 of record CANMWW010000055.1, on the reverse strand, counting down.
GGGTGCCATGGCCACCAGCATGGCAGCGATGCCAGCCACCGCGCGGGGGGCGGCCGATGCCTATGCGCGCGGCGCGTTGCCGGAGGCAAGGAGGATATGCGAGGCCATCCTTGGCCAGTCGCCTGACGACGTCGCGGCCCTCAACATCCTGAGCCTCGTCGAATACCGGAGCGGCAACGCGTCCAGCGCGCTGGCGCTGGTCGAGCGCGCGATCGGACTCAGCGCGCGCAACGCCCACCTGCATGCGGCGAAGGGCGCGATCCTGCGCGCCATGGGCCGTCCCTCGGACGCGGTCCATGCCTATGACCGTGCGCTCGGCATCGCGCCCGGGGAACCGTCCATCCTGTCGAACCGCGGCAACGCACTCGCCGAGCTCGGCCGCCTGGAGGCCGCCCTGGCCGACCACGACGCGGCGATACGCGGCGGGGGCGACGATCCAGGCCGCCTGGTGAACCGGGCGCTCGTGCTGCAGTCGCTCCGGCGCCTCGACGATGCGCTCGCGGATGTCGACCGGGCGATCGGCGTCGCGCCCCGCCATGCCGGCGCGCACGACCTGCGCGGCACGATCCTGCGCGACCTTGGCCGCGACGCGGAGGCGCTGGAGGCCCATGGCCTGTCCGCCTCGCTCGCTCCCTCGCAGCCCGCCGCCTTCTACCACCGGGCGAACCTGCTTCGCGACCTGGGGGAACTCGAGGCGGCGGCGACCGACTTCGCCAAGGCGATCCAGCTCGATCCACGGCACGCGCCTTCGCTCGTGAACCTTGCCAACCTGCTTGGCGATCTCGGGCGCCACGCGGAGGCCGAGGCCCTCCATGACCGGCTGGCCGGTATGGCCGGCCAGGAGGCACCGGCGGCATGGAACAAGTCGCTTTCCATGCTCAGGCGCGGCGAATTCGAGCGCGGCTGGCCGCTCTACGAGAGCAGGTGGCAGGCACCCGAGTTCGTCTCGTTCCGCCTTTCCACCACGAAGCCGCGATGGGACATGTCGCGTCGCTCCGATACCGTGCTCGCCTGGGGCGAACAGGGGATCGGCGACGAGGTGATGTTCGCCTCGATGCTGCCTGACCTCGCGGCGTCATGCCGGCGCGTCGTCGTGGCGACGGACAGGCGGCTCGTCCCGCTGATCGGCAGGTCCTTCCCCGCCGTGCATGCGATCCCCCGCGACGAGGCGGCGAGCGCCGAGTACGACAGCCATCTGCCGTTCGGCAGCCTCGGCCGGCTCTTCCGTGCCTCGCCCGGACGCTTCCCGGCGACGCCTTTCCTCGCCAGCGACCCCGGCCGTGCCGCGGCGATGCGCTCGCAACTGGCCCGGCCGGACCGACCGCTGGTCGGGGTGAGCTGGTCGAGCATCCGCGTCCCGGCGAAATCCTTCTCCGCGCGGCGCCTGACCGAGGTGCCGGCGCTGCGCGGCGCGCGACTGGCGAGCCTGCAATATGGCGACTGCGCCGACGCCATCGCGGGGCTGCGCGGCGCGGGGCTGGACGCGCTGGAGGCGCCCGGCGTCGACACGACGAACGACATCGACGGCCTCGCCGCGCTGGTCACGGCCTGCGACGCCGTGGTGACGATCAGCAACGTCACGGCCCATCTCGCCGGCGGGCTCGGCGTGCCGGTCTTCCTGCTCCTGCCCTTCGCGGCGGACTGGCGCTGGGGCCTCTCGGCGCGGGCCTCGTACTGGTATCGGTCGGTCAGGATCATCCGCCAGCCAAGGCCCGGGGACTGGACCAGCGTCCTGGAAGGCCTGGACGAGGCGCTGCGCGATGCATTCCCAACCCTCGGGCGCGGCGCTTCTTCGACGCGCCTCCAGCTCCCGGAGCATGCATGACGACGCAACATGAAGCGGCGGCGCTCCTCGCGACCGCGGTCGACCACCATCGCGCCGGGCGGCGCGCCGACGCCGAGCACGGCTATCGCGCGGTACTCGCCGTGGAACCTCGCCATTTCGACGCGCTGCAGCTCCTCGGCGCTCTCGCCGTCGAGGATGGCCGTTGCGATTCTGGCATCGCGCTGCTCAGGAGCGCGATCGAGGTCAGAGGCGACCACGCGGCGTCGCGACGCAACCTTGCCCGGGCGCTGCTGGGCGCCGGGCAGGCCGAAGAGGCGCTCGCCTCCGCCGAACACGCCTGTGCGCTTGCCCCCGCGCATGCGGGGAACCAGCACGTGCGCGGCAACGCCCTCGCCGCTCTCGGCCGCGACGCCGAGGCGATCGACGCGCAGGTGGCGGCGATCCACGCGGAGCCCGGGCAGCGCGACGCGTGGTACAATCTAGCCCTTGCGCTGCTCCGCGCCGGCCGCGCCGACGAGGCGCTGTCCAGCCTCGACCACGCGATCGCGCTCGGCTGCGACGATGCTCGCCTTGCCGACTGCGAGGCCAGCCGCGCCACGGCGCTGCGCGCGCTCGGGCGACTGGAGGACGCGATCCTCGCGGCCACGCGCGCCGCGACGCTGCGCCCGGACGATGGTGCCAAGGGCCGCAACCTCTCGATCCTCCTCGAGGAGGCGGGCAGGCACGACGAATGCCTCGAGGCCTGCGACGCGGCGCTCCGCGCCGAGCCGGGCCATGCCGAGACCCTCCACCGACGCGGCGCCATGCTCTCGCGCCTTGGCAGGAGGGAAGAGGCGGCAGGCAGCCTGCTTGCCGCCATCGCGGCCGAGCCCCGCTCCGCGAGGTACCGATGCAACGCCGGCCTGGTCCTCCACGAACTCGGCAAGGCGCAGGAAGCCCTCGCCTGCTTCGAGGCGGCGATCGGCCTTGATCCGCTCGCCGCCGCCGCCCATCACGGCAAGGGTCTCGCGCTCCACGAGCTCGGGCGCGCGAAGGAGGCGGTCGCCGCCTACGACGCGGCGATCGCCATCGATCCTGGCGCCGCGGAGGCGTTCAGCAACCGCGGCAATGCCCTGCACGACTGCCGGCGCGACGAGGAAGCGCTCGAAAGCTACGCCCGCGCGCTCGCGCTGGCGCCGGGATATGCCGACGCGCATTTCAACCGCGCGATCGCGCTCGAGGCGCTGGCCCGACCGGCAGAGGCGCTTGATGCCTATGGCGACGCCGTCGCCGCCAATCCGTCGCATGCACGCGCGTTCTGCAATCGGGGCAACGTGCTCGCCCGGCTGGCCCGCAACGAGGAGGCGCTCGAAAGCTACGATCGTGCCATCGCCGTCGACCAGGGCCTGGCGGAAGCCCACAACAATCGCGGGGTCCTCCTGCGGGCGCTCCGACGGCACGCCGAGGCCGCCGAATCATATCGTCGCGCGATCGCCTTGCGCCCCGCATACGCGGAGACATGGAACAATCTTGGCACCGCGCTCGCGGCGCTCGGCGCCCACGAAGAGGCGATCGCCGCCTATGACCAGGCGGTGCGGCTCAGGCCGGACTACGCAGATGCCTTCAGCAACCGCGGTTGCGCCTTCATGTCCATGAAGGCGCTGCAGGACTCGCTGTCGAGCTTCGACCGCGCGATCGCCATCCGGCCGGACCACGCCGATGCCTGGTACAACCGCGCCAACGCGCTGCAGGAGCACAACCGTTTCGTCGACGCGATCGCAAGCTACGACCAGGCCCTGGCCATCGCCCCCGGCCACGCGAACGCCCTGAACAATCGCGCGAAGGCACTGCTCGACATGCGGCGAGTGGACGCGGCGCTCGAGGACTTCGGCCACTCGGTCGCGCTGCTTCGCGGGGACTGGGACAAGCGAAGCAACCTGCTCTTCACGATGAACTACTCGTCGACCCTTTCGCCCGAGGAGATAGCCCAGGCGCATCGCGCGTTCGGCCGCGACCTTGCCGTGGCGACGCGCGCGGCCGGTCGACGCGGGCACGCGGCGAGCCCGCGGCGGCGCCTGCGCGTCGGCTATGTCTCGGGCGACTTCCGCCAGCATTCCGTCGGCTATTTCCTGGAAGGCGTCCTTGCGGCCCATGCCGCGCGCGCGCAGGTGGATGTCTTCGCCTACGCCAACCAGGAGACCTCCGACCTCGCGACCGCGCGCATGAAGCGCAGCGTGCAGGGTTGGCGCGACATCGCCTTCATGTCCGACGACGACGCGCACGACGCGATCGAGGCCGACGGGATCGACATACTCGTCGACCTGACGGGGCATAGCGCGCGCTCGCGGCTTCCGCTCTTCGCGCGCCGCCCCGCGCCCGTGCAGGCGTCGTGGATCGGATATCCGCAGACCACCGGCCTCGACGCCATCGACTGGATCATCGCCGACCCCACCGTCCTGCCGCCGGAGGACGAGCATCTCTATGTCGAGCGACCGATGCGGCTCGATGGCTGCTACCTCTGCTACTCCGCGCCGCAGATCGCGCCCTCGCCCCTGCCGGCGCTTGCGCGCGGCCACGTCACCTTCGGCTGCTTCAACGTCCTCAAGAAGATCGCCGATCCCGTCCTCGCCGCCTGGGCGGGGATCCTCGGGCGCACGCCCGGGGCGCGGATCCTCGTGAAGACCCATGCGGTCGGCGACACCCGCGTGGCGGAGGACTTCCGCAAGGCGTTCGCCGCTCTGGGCGGCGACCCGTCGCGCCTCGACCTTGAGGGGCGGCTGCCGACCGACGCGCATCGCCGGCGGTTCGCCGACATCGACATCATGCTCGATCCCTTCCCGTACAACGGATGCACCTCGACCGCCGAGGCGCTGAACGCCGGCGTGCCCGTGGTCTCGCTGCGCGGGCGCGGCGGCATGATGACCCGCAGCGGCGAGACGCTTCTGAAGGCGGCGGGACTGGGCGACTGGGTCGCAGGCGATGTAGGCGCCTATGTCGACATCGCGGTCGCGCGCGCGCGCGACCTCGATGCCCTAGCCGCTCTGCGCGCGCATGTCGGCGTCGCCGGCTTCTCCGACGCTCCTGCCTTCGTGCACCGCCTGGAGGACGCATATCGCCGGATGTGGGAGGACTGGTGCGAACGGGACCTGGCCACTCCGGGGCAACCGTCGCGCATGGCCGTCGGCGTCCGGCGATGAAGATCGCGCACATGGAAGGCGACGCGGAATGCCCTTGATCACAGAGGAATATCGCGCACAGCAAGCCGCGCTGCACGCCGCCTGCCCGGAATACGGGATGGCCTCCGAGTTCTTCGCCCCGACCGTGGCGAGGATCATCGAGGACCATGGGGTCACGGAACTGCTCGACTATGGCGCGGGAAAGGGACGTCTCGGGCGGGAACTGGCGCGGCTTCTCGGCGAGGCCTGCCCCCCCATACGCCACTATGAACCAGCGGCGCCCGAATGGGCCGTGGCGCCGGCGCCAGCCGACATGGTCGCATGCATCGACGTGCTCGAGCACGTCGAGATGGACTGCGTGGGCGATGTCCTCGAGGATCTTGCTCGCGTGACCATGCGGCTCGGGCTGTTCACAATCCACACTGGCCCCGCGATCAAGACGCTCCCGGACGGACGGAACGCGCATCTGATCCAGCAACCGGCCGAATGGTGGCTGCCGCTGCTGTTCCGGCATTTCACGCTCGCGACGCTTCGCCGGATACCCAACGGATTCATGGTCGTCGCGGTACCAGACGTCCCGCCCGGGCCAAGCGCGAGCGAGAGGACTGCAACAGGCACTGCTCGCAACTGAGCCGGCATGTACCGGGAGTTGCCGGCGGGAATATGGCCGTTCGGGAAGCGGACGCTGCGCCATGCACTGGCGAGTGCACCAAGGAGGACTCGAGATGAAGCTCCACATCGGCGGCGTGGCCGTGAAGGAAGGATGGAAGATCCTGAACATCAAGGCGGGGCCGGGCGTCGACTTCGTCGGCGACATATCCGACCTCGGGCAGTTTCCCGACGAGTCGTGCTCGGAGGTCTATGCCAGCCACGTGCTCGAGCACGTACCGCAGGAGAAGATCGTGCAGACGCTCGCAGGCATCAGGCGGGTACTCGTGCCCGGCGGCAAGCTGCGCGTCTCCGTCCCCGACATGGACCTGCTCTGCCACCTCTTCATCGATCCGCGGGCCTCGTCGGAGAGGAAGTTCCATGTCATGCGCATGATGTTCGGCGGCCAGACCGACGCGCACGACTTCCACTTCATCGGGTTCAACGAGCGGTTCCTGCTTGCCTTCCTGCGGCAGGCACAGTTCTCGCGCGCGGAGCGGGTCGGCGATTTCGGGATATTCGAGGACGCCAGCAGCTACGCGCCCTACGGCTACCTGATCAGCCTGAACGTCGTCGCGACCCGGTAGGGACAGGCCGGACGGCCCGCGTCACCGCGGCAGGGTGACCGGGACGGAACCCGCGATCGGCGTGCACTCCGTATCCGCGAGGCTCCGGCGACAGGAAAAACGCTGCGGCTGGCGGCGAAGCTCCTCCAGCTGGCGCTCCTCCTCGGAACCGAAGAGGCGCTGGCGCAGGCGGCACCAGCGGATCGTGGACTGCGTAGGCGCGAACTCGTCGCAGGAATCGGCCAACGCGGTCCCGACGGGGCTCGCAGCGATGAAGGCGGCGTTCCAGGCGACGCTCACCGGCTCGACCGGGCCGCATCCGGCGGCGGCGGCCAGGGCTACGAGGAGTCCGTTCCGCAGGAGGCGCCTGCAGGTCATGCGAGGATGCCTCGCCCGGGCATCGCGCCAGCGCCTTGGCGCGCGCGGCCGCTCGACGCGCCGTCCGCGGCGTCGACGGCAGGCACCACCCGCATCCGTGCCGGCGGATTGGCGGCAGGCATGGCGGACGCGGCAGCCAGCGCAGCCGCGGGGCTGCGATGCGCGACGTCGAGAGCCAGCCTGGGCTCCGGCAGCGAAGCGGCGATGGCGGAGGCCCTGGGGATCACGGCGGCCTGCCCGTCACGCCTTGGCGTCGAAGATCTTGCCGCGGAACTCCGCGGTGCGCTGGGCGAGGATGCGCAGGGCCTCGGGCGGGACCTCGGACACGACGGATCCCGTCTCCCTGTCGACGACGCTCGCGACCAGGGTCTTGGTCATGGCGTCG
>CANMWW010000054.1 GCA_947500965.1 Alphaproteobacteria bacterium | reverse complement strand
CGGGCGCGAAGGGCGGCGCGAAGGAGGCGAGGCGGTCGGCGCGCTCGGCGTCCGTGTAGACGGGCATGCCGTGCAGGACCAGCGTCCGCACCCTCTCCGGCGCGGCGAGCGCGGCCGCGGCGGCGAAGACGGTGCCGGTCGCGCGCGCGAAGAGGTGGAAGCGCGGCGCGGCGAACCGGTCGGCGACGGCGAGGACGAGCTGCGCGTAGTCCGCCACTTCCCATTGCCGGCCCGGCGCCTCCGAGCCGCCATAGCCCGGCGTGTCGAGCGCGACCGGCCGGCAGGCGCCGGCGAGCAGCGGCAGCAGCCGGTCGTAGTTGCGCGCGGACAGCGGCGACTGGTGCAGCAGGAGCAGCAGCGGCAGGTCGGGCCGCGCGGGGACCGTGCGGTAGTGGACCTGGCCCCAGGGGAAGTCGAGATAGCCGCGCCGGATCATTGGAACTGCCCTTTTGCTGGTCATCCTGCCCCCGCCGGGGCACCGGCCACAGTCTTATCCCGGCGCCACCGCACGGCGCCATTGACTGGAGGCCCGGCAGGCTTCATGACGCTGCGCCGGAAGCCGGCCCCCCGGGGCCAGGCGCGCGTCCGCGCGCGCCAATTCCGGGATCGCGGCTGGCCAGCGGCCGCGCGGCTTCTATTATCTCCGGGCCGGGCCGCCCCCCGCCCGGGCCGGCGCAAGCGAGAGTCAGACATGAGCGATCTTCCGCCCAGACAGGGCCTCTACGACCCGCGCAACGAGCACGACGCCTGCGGCGTCGGCTTCATCGCCGACATCAAGGGCCGGAAATCGCACGACATCGTCCGCCAGGGCCTGAGCATCCTGGTCAACCTCGACCATCGCGGCGCGGTGGGCGCCGACCCGCTCGTCGGCGACGGCGCGGGCTGCATGATCCAGATGCCCGACGCGCTGCTGCGCGACTGGGCCGCGCGCAACGACCGCGTCCTGCCGCCTGCCGGCGACTACGCGGTCGCGATGTGCTTCATGCCGCAGGACGAGGCCGCGCGGAACTTCGCGGTCGAGCGCTTCGAGCACTTCATCCGCGTCGAGGGCCAGAAGCTCGTCGGCTGGCGCGACGTCCCGACCGACACGACCGGCCTCGGCGCGACCGTGATCGCCGCGATGCCGGTGATCCGCCAGGCGATCGTCGCCCGCGGGCCGGGCGTCGCCGACCAGGATGCCTTCGAGCGCAAGATCCTGGCGATCCGCAAGCAGACGCAGAACCCGCTGGCCGACCTGGGGCGCAAGCACGGGATGCCCGGGCTCACCCAGTTCTACATGCCGTCCTTCTCCACTCGCACGGTGGTCTACAAGGGGCTGCTGCTCGCGCACCAGGTGGAGAGCTTCTACGGCGACCTGCGCGACCCGCTGACCGTCTCGGCGCTGTGCCTCGTCCACCAGCGCTTCTCGACCAACACCTTCCCGTCGTGGAAGCTGGCGCATCCGTACCGGTTCATCGCCCACAACGGCGAGATCAACACCGTGCGCGGCAACGTCAACTGGATGTACGCGCGCCGCCGCATGATGGAGTCCGAGCTGCTCGGCCCGGACCTCGACAAGATGTGGCCGCTGATCCCGCACGGCCAGTCGGACACGGCCTGCCTCGACAACGCGCTCGAGCTCCTGGTCGCGGGCGGCTACTCGCTCTCGCACGCGATGATGATGCTCATCCCGGAGGCCTGGGCCGGCAACCCGCTGATGGATGCGCGGCGCAAGGCCTTCTACGAGTACCACGCCGCGCTGATGGAGCCCTGGGACGGGCCCGCCTCGATCGCCTTCACCGACGGCCGGCAGATCGGCGCGACGCTCGACCGCAACGGCCTGCGGCCCGCGCGCTTCCTCGTGACCGCGGACGACCGCGTGGTCATGGCCTCCGAATCCGGCGTCCTGCCGATCCCCGAGGAGCAGATCGTCCGCAAGTGGCGCCTGCAGCCCGGCAAGATGCTGCTCATCGACCTCGAGCAGGGCCGCATCGTCGAGGACGAGGAGCTCAAGCGGAACCTCTCCGAGGCGCAGCCCTACGCCGAGTGGCTCAAGGCGACGCAGTACAAGCTCGAGGAGCTGAGCGCGATCCCCGAGGCCGCGCCCCAGCCTCCCGCCAACGACGCCGCGGCGCTGCTCGATCGCCAGCAGGCCTTCGGCTACACGCAGGAGGACCTCCAGTTCTTCCTCGAGCCGATGGCGAAGGAGCCGGACGACCCGATCGGCTCGATGGGCGCCGACACGCCGATCGCGGTGCTGTCCAGGAAGCCGAAGCTGCTCTTCAACTACTTCAAGCAGAACTTCGCGCAGGTCACCAACCCGCCGATCGACCCGATCCGCGAGGAGCTGGTGATGTCGCTGGTCTCGATGATCGGGCCGCGGCCGAACCTGCTCGGCCGCCAGGCCGGCACGCACAAGCGGCTCGAGGTGTCGCAGCCGGTGCTGACCAACGCCGAGCTCGAGAAGGTGCGCTCGATCTCCGAGCTGCTCGACGGCGCGTTCCGCACGGCGACGATCGACACGACCTGGCCGGCCGCCGACGGCGCCGAGGGCATGGAGCGCGCGCTCGAGCGGCTCTGCGCGCGGGCCGTCGACGAGGTGCTCGCCGACAACAACATCCTCATCCTGTCGGACCGCGCGGTGAGCGCGGAGCGCATCGCCATCCCGTCGCTGCTCGCGACGGCGGCGGTGCACCACCACCTCATCCAGCGCGGCCTGCGCACGCAGACCGGGCTTGTCGTGGAGACGGGCGAGGCGCGCGAGGTCCATCACTTCTGCTGCCTCGCCGGCTTCGGCGCCGAGGCGGTCAATCCCTACCTCGCCTTCGAGACGCTGGAGCAGATCCGCGTCCAGAACGGCCTGCCGATCAAGTCCTACGAGGTGCAGAAGAACTTCATCAAGGCCGTCGGCAAGGGCCTGCTGAAGGTGATGTCCAAGATGGGCATCTCCACCTACCAGTCCTATTGCGGCGCGCAGATCTTCGACGCGGTCGGCCTGTCCTCCGCCTTCGTCGAGAAGTACTTCACCGGCACCGCGACCACGATCGAGGGCGCGGGCTGGCGCGAGATCGCCGAGGAGACCGTGCGCCGCCACCGCGACGCCTTCGGCGACAGCCCGGTCTACCGCAACCTGCTGGACCCGGGCGGGGACTATGCCTTCCGCCTGCGCGGCGAGGACCATGCCTGGACCCCCGCCAGCGTGTCGCAGCTGCAGCACGCCGTGCGCGGCAACAGCGCGCCCGACTACGAGGAGTTCGCGCGCTCGATCAACGAGCAGAGCGAGCGCCTGCTGACGATCCGCGGGCTGATGGAGTTCCGCTGGGCCGACGCGCCCGTGCCGCTGGAGGAGGTCGAGCCCGCGAAGGACATCGTGCGGCGCTTCGCCACCGGCGCGATGAGCTTCGGCTCGATCAGCCGCGAGGCGCACACCACCCTTGCCATCGCGATGAACCGCATCGGCGGCAAGTCGAACACCGGCGAGGGCGGCGAGGAGTCGGATCGCTTCAGGCCGCTGCCCAACGGCGATTCGATGCGCTCGGCGATCAAGCAGGTCGCCTCGGGCCGCTTCGGCGTCACCGCCGAGTACCTGGTCAACGCGGACGACATCCAGATCAAGATGGCCCAGGGGGCCAAGCCCGGCGAGGGCGGCCAGCTGCCCGGCCACAAGGTCGACCGCAACATCGCGCGCGTCCGGCACTCGACGCCGGGCGTCGGGCTGATCAGCCCACCGCCGCACCACGACATCTACTCGATCGAGGACCTGGCGCAGCTCATCCACGACCTCAAGAACGTCAACACGGCGGCGCGCATCTCGGTGAAGCTCGTCTCCGAGGTCGGCGTCGGCACGGTCGCCGCGGGCGTCAGCAAGGCGCGCGCCGACCACGTGACGATCTCCGGCTTCGAGGGCGGCACGGGCGCATCGCCGCTCACCTCGCTCACCCATGCCGGCTCGCCCTGGGAGATCGGCCTCGCCGAGACCCAGCAGACGCTGGTGCTCAACGGCCTGCGCGGGCGCATCGCGGTGCAGGTGGATGGCGGGCTGCGCACCGGGCGCGACGTCGCGATCGGCGCGCTGCTCGGCGCCGACGAGTTCGGCTTCGCCACCGCGCCGCTGATCGCGGCGGGCTGCATCATGATGCGCAAGTGCCACCTCAACACCTGCCCGGTGGGCGTGGCGACGCAGGACCCGGTCCTGCGCAAGCGCTTCACCGGCCAGCCCGAGCACGTGATCAACTACTTCTTCTTCGTCGCCGAGGAGCTTCGGCGGATCATGGCGCGGCTGGGCTTCCGCAGGCTGGACGAGATGATCGGCCGGGTCGACCGCCTCGACACGCGCCGCGCCCTCGACCACTGGAAGGCGCGCGGCATCGACCTGTCGCGCATCCTGCACCAGCCGGCGGCGCGCAAGGGCGTGGCCATCCGCAACAGCGAGCGCCAGGAGCACGGGCTCGACAAGGCGCTGGACCGCGACCTCATCGCGGCCGCCGCTCCAGCCCTCGAGCGCGGCGAGCGCGTCGCGATCGAGCGCCCGGTGCGCAACGTCAACCGCTCCGTCGGCGCGATGCTGTCGGGCGAGGTGGCGCGGCGCCACGGCCATGCCGGCCTGCCGCCCGACACGATCTCCATCCGCATGAAGGGCACCGCCGGGCAGAGCTTCGGCGCGTTCCTCGCGCGCGGCGTGTCGCTCGAGCTCTCCGGCGACGGCAACGACTATGTCGGCAAGGGCCTGTCCGGCGGGCGCATCGTCGTGCGCCAGCCCGCGGGCGTGCGCCGCGACCCGACGCGCAACATCATCGTCGGCAACACGGTCCTCTACGGCGCGATCGCGGGCGAGGCCTATTTCGAGGGCGTCGCCGGCGAGCGCTTCGCCGTGCGCAACTCGGGCGCGGTCTGCGTCGTCGAGGGCACGGGCGACCATGGCTGCGAGTACATGACGGGCGGCGTGGTGGTCGTGCTGGGGGATACCGGGCGCAACTTCGCCGCCGGCATGTCCGGGGGCGTGGCCTATGTCCACGACCCGAAGGGCCGCTTCCGCTCGCTGTGCAACATGGCGATGGTCGAGCTCGAGCCCGTGGGCGAGCCCTCGGGCGAGGGGCCGGGCGAGGCCGGCGCGCCGCTCGCCGCGTCGCCCTCGATCGACGACGCCGGCATGGGCGACATGCTGCGCTTCGACGCCGAGCGGTTGCGCATCCTCGTCGAGCGGCACGCGGCCTTCACCGGCTCCGCGCGCGCCCGCGAGATCCTCGCCGACTGGGACGCCGCGCGCGCCCGGTTCGTGAAGGTCATGCCGAAGGACTATCGTCGCGCCCTGCGCGACCTCCGCGACGCCGCCTCGCGCGCCGCCGCGGAGTGATGACGCAACCCTGAAAGAGCCGGAGCCGGACCATGGGCCTGCCCACGGGTTTCCTCGAGATCGCGCGACAGGATCGTCCCTACGAGAAGGTCGAGAAGCGCCTGAAGACCTGGAAGGAGTTCGTCCTTCCGATGTCGGCGGACGAGATCGGCCGCCAGGGCGCGCGCTGCATGGATTGCGGCATCCCGTTCTGCCACAACGGCTGCCCGGTCAATAACCTGATCCCCGACTGGAACGACCTCGTGCGCCGCGGCAAGTGGCAGCAGGCGCTCGAGATGCTGCACTCCACCAACAACTTCCCGGAGTTCACGGGCCGCATCTGCCCGGCGCCGTGCGAGGCGTCCTGCACGCTCAACATCGACGACAGCCCGGTGACCATCAAGTCGATCGAGTGCGCGATCGTCGACCGCGGCTGGCAGGAGGGCTGGGTCGTCCCGCAGCCGCCCGCGCGCCGCACCGGCAAGCGCGTCGCCGTGATCGGCTCGGGCCCCGCGGGCCTCGCCTGCGCGCAGCAGCTCGCGCGCGCCGGCCACGCCGTGACGCTGTTCGAGAAGGCCGACCGCATCGGCGGTCTGCTGCGCTACGGCATCCCCGACTTCAAGATGGAGAAGCACCTCATCGACCGCCGCGTGCGGCAGATGGAGGCCGAGGGCGTCGAGTTCCGCACCGGCGTCGAGGTCGGCGCGACGATCTCCGTGAAGTCGCTGCTCGAGGGCTACGACGCGGTCGCCATGACCGGCGGCGCAGAGGTGCCGCGCGACCTGCAGGTCCTGGGGCGCGAGCTTTCCGGCATCCATTTCGCGATGGACTTCCTGACGCAGCAGAACCGCCGCGTCGCGGGCGACGACGAGGCGCGCGCTGCGCCGCGCGGCACGATCAGCGCCAAGGGCAGGCATGTCGTCGTCATCGGCGGTGGCGACACCGGCTCGGACTGCGTCGGCACGTCCAACCGCCACGGCGCGGCCTCGGTCACGCAGCTCGAGGTCATGCCGCAGCCTCCCGACAAGGAGGACAAGGCGCTGACCTGGCCCGACTGGCCGCTCAAGATGCGCACCTCCTCCTCCCACGAGGAGGGCTGCGAGCGCGACTTCGCCGTTCTGACGAAGCGCGCGCTGGGCGATGGAGGCAAGCTGCGCGCGCTCGAATGCGTGCGCGTCGAGTGGCGCAAGGGCGCCGACGGGCGCATGGCCATGCAGGAGGTCGCGGGCAGCGCCTTCGAGCTGAAGGCCGACCTCGTCCTCCTGGCCATGGGCTTCGTCGGCTCGCGCAGGCCGGGGCTCGTCGAGCAGTCGGGCGTCGAGCTCGATGCGCGCGGCAACGTCAAGGCCGACACCAGCGCCTACCGCACCTCCGTGCCGCGCCTCTTCGCCGCCGGCGACATGCGCCGCGGCCAGTCGCTGGTGGTCTGGGCGATCCGCGAGGGCCGCCAGTGCGCCCGCGCGATCGACGAGAGCCTGATGGGCGCGAGCCAGCTGCCGCGCTGAGCCCGTCCCCCGCCGCGCTCAGGCGGCGGGGACGATGTCCGGCGACAGGACCAGGTTGCGCTCCAGCGCGCCGCCCGGCGGAACCAGCACGATGCCCGGGCGCCGCGCGAGGTCGCCATCGTCGCCGATGACGGGCGCGAAGCCCTGCCAGGGCTCGATGCACAGGTAGGGCGCGCCCGGCTTCGTCCAGATCCCGAGATGCGGGCAGTCCGGGAAGTCCACGCGCAGGCCGCGCATCCCGGACACGCCGAACCAGGCGCGCCGGCTCGCGAGCCGGTCGAGGATCAGCGCGTCGGCCGCGAAGAGCCGGTCGTCGAGGCGCAGCGTCGCGCCGTCCACCGGCGTCGGCAGGCCCGAGGGATGGCCGAGGCCGTCGGCGTCGATGGAGCGGATCGGCGCCGGCTCGGGCCTGTCGAAGCGCATGACATGCGCCTCGCGCGCGGCGCCGGGCACCAGCGGCCATGCGAAGGCGGGGTGGAAGCCGATCGAGGCGGGAAGGATCTCGGTCGCGGAGGGATTGCGGGCCACGACGCGCATCGACAGCGACGCCTCGTCGATACGCCACTCCACCTCGAGGCGGAAGGCGAAGGGGTAGTGCGCGCGCGTCGCCTCGTCGTCGCGCAGCTCGAACCGGGCGCTGCGCGCATCGGCGTCGCGCAGCGCGAAGAGCGACTGGCGCGCCACGCCATGGGGCGGCATCTCGAACGAGCGCCCCTGCCAGCGCGCGCGGCCGCCGGGCGAGCGCCCGATCACCGGGAAGAGCAGCGGCGCCTGCCCGGCCCACCAGGCCGGATCGCCCTGCCAGAGCCACTCGCGCCCGTCGATCCTGAACGAGCGCAGCTCGGCGCCGCGCGGGTCGATCTCCGCCGCGAGCCCGCCGGCGGCGAGCAGGCTGCGTCCGCCCGCGCTCACGCGAGGCGCTCGGCGGCCCAGCCCGCGCCCGCGGGCGCGAAGCGCATCGGGGTGGCGTTGCGGTCCAGCCCGGGCTGGAGCGCGACGCCGAGCATCGCCACGAGCACGAGCAGCACGCCGCCATGGGCGACGACGAGGCGCTCGTGCCCGGGCGCGACGGGCGCGCGCAGCGCGTCCGACAGGCCGTCGCGCACGCGCGACACGAACTGGTCGAGCGTCTCGCAGCCCGGCGGGTCGTGCGCCCAGTCGAAGTCCGCGTTCGGCTGGCCGAAGAGCGCCGTGTAGACGCGCTCCTTGATGCGCGGCTCTGGCCGCGGGGCGAGCGCGTGGTGCCCGGCTGCGAGGGACGCGGTGCGCCAGGCCCTGGGCATCGGGCTCGCCACGATGTCGGCGACGCCATGGCCGGAGAGGATGCGCGCCGCCGCGGCTGCCTGCGCCTCGCCGGTCGCGTTCAGCGGCTGGTCCTCGGTCTGGTAGTAGCGGTTGAGGTTCCCGTCGGTCTCGCCGTGGCGCAGGAACAGGAAGCTCGCGCGCGGTATCGCGGGCGGGACGGCGCGCGCGAGCGCCTCGAGGCGCCCGACGCCGAGCGTCGGCACGATGCGGGTCATGGTCGCGATCCCCCGTCAGCCGCGCAGGAAGCCGCGGCGCGCGAGGTTGCGCATCAGGGCCAGCGTGCCGAAGGACCAGGGCGCGCATTCGGTCGACAGGCGCACGCGGTTGACGAGGCGGCCAAGGCTCGGCGTCGAGATCGTCACCACGTCGCCGACCTTGTGCGTGAAGCCCATGCCCTTGGCGCCGCGGTCGTCGGTCGGCGCGAACATCGTGCCGCAGAAGAGCACGAAGCCGTCGGGATACTGGTGGTGGCGCCCCGCGGCCTGCGCGGCGATGGCGGCGGGCGAGCGGCTGATGCGCGACATCGAGCTCTTGCCCTCGAGCCGGTAGTTGTCCGGCCCCTCGACGGTCAGGCCGATGTCCGCGCCCGAGATCGCCTCCAGCGTGAAGGCGCCGTCGAAGAGCCGGATGAAGGGACCGAGCGCGCAGCTCGCGTTGTTGTCCTTCGCCTTGCCGAGCAGCAGCGCGGAGCGGCCCTCGAAGTCGCGCAGGTTGACGTCGTTGCCGAGCGTGGCGCCGACGAGCCGGCCCTGCGGGTCGGAGACGACCACGACCTCGGGCTCGGGGTTGTTCCAGGTCGATTCCGGGTGCAGCCCCACGTCGGCGCCGTGGCCGACCGCCGACATCGGCTGCGACTTGGTGAAGATCTCGGCATAGGGGCCGATGCCGACCTCGAGGTACGGCGACCACTTGCCCTTCGCGACGAGGATCTTCTTGAGCTCCTCGGCCTGCGGCGAGCCGGGGACGATCCGCGACAGGTCGGTGCCGATCGCGGCCGTCATCTCGCGGCGGATCGCCTCGGCGGCGGAGGCG
>CANMWW010000053.1 GCA_947500965.1 Alphaproteobacteria bacterium | reverse complement strand
GGGATGCGCAGGCGCGTCACCGCGAGCCCGTTGGCCGCGCCGATGGCCAGCCCGACGGCGAGCGGCGCGGCGACCGCGATCCATGGCGCCATGCCGCGGTCGAGCAGCGCGCCCATGCACACGGCGGCGAGGCTGCAGGCATTGGCGAAGGACAGGTCGAGCTCGGCCACCACGAGCGCGAGCGTGAACCCGGTCGCGAGGATCGCGAGGAAGCTCGCCTGGCGCAGGATGTTGAGCAGGTTGGCGGAGGCAAGGAAGTTCGGCGCGCTCGCGGCGAAGGCCACGAAGAGCACGACCAGCGCGATGCAGGTCCCGTAGGTGCCGATGAATCCGTCGCCCTGCCGCCGCGTCATGTTCCCCTCGCACGCGCGCGCATCTTGCCCTCGCTCCCGCCCGGGCCGCCAGAGGCTGGCGGCGGCGCTCAGCGCGCGCCCGCCCCGGGCAGCGCCGCGAGGAAGCGCGCATGGCGCGCGTCCATCGCCGCGCGCAGAGCGGGGCGCGGCAGGAAGAGGTCATCGCGGGGCGCGGGCGGCGCGCCACCCGCGAGCAGCAGCGCGCCGCGCAGGCCCGGCTCGGCGAGGGCGGGGCGTCGCAGCGCGATGCCCCAGGCATCGGCCTTGACCTGGCACCAGAGGTCGCTCGCGCCGCCGCCGGCCGCGACGACGCTGTCGGGGCGCGCGCCGCAGGCCGCGAAGCCGCGCTCCAGCACGACGCGGTCGTGGAAGGCGACGCCCTCCATCACGGCGCGCGCCATCGCCCCGCGCGTGGTGCCGCGCCCGAGGTCGAGGAAGCCGGCGCGCAGTGCGGGGTTCCAGAACGGCACGCGCTCGCCATCCGGATAGGGCAGGAAGACGGGGACGTCGCCCGCCGGGTCGCTGGTCGCGGCCTCGGCGGCGATCCCGGCCACGCTCGCGCCCGAGAGGCGGGCGAACCAGTCGAGGCAGGCCCCGCCGGCCTGGCTCGGGCCGCCGAGGTGGAAGAGCCCCTCGTCCCAGGCGACGCAGAGCAGGCCCGGCGCCTCGGCGGCGCGAGAGAGGATCAGCCCGTTCACCTCCGTCGTGCCGGAGAGGTTGTAGGCGGCGCCGGCATGGTGGACGCCCAGGCCCAGCGTGGCGGCCCAGGTGTCCATGGCGCCGACCGCCACGCGCGCCCCGGCCAGCGCGGCGAGCGCGCCCGGCAGGCCCGGCCGCACATGGCCGAGCATGTCGGAGGGCGCGCGCAGCGGCGCGAAGAGCCCGGGATCGATGCCGGCGGCGGCGAAGCGCGCGGCGAGGTAGCCGCGCGTCGCGCCGACCAGCGGGGCGTTGGAGGCGGGATCCGCCGCGGCGACCCCGGTCAGCCGGAAATTGAGGAAGTCCTTGGGCTGCGGCACCAGCGCCATGCGCGCGAACACCGCGGGCTCGTGGCGGCGGATCCAGTCCAGGCGGGCCAGCGGCGAGAAGGCCGTGACCTCGCCCTGCCCGCCGAGGCGCGCGTCGATGCGCGCCGCCTCCTCGACCGCGCGTGCGTCGCGGAAGGTCATCGCCGGGCGCAGCACCGCCCCGGACGCGTCGAGATGGACCTCGCTGCGGGTGAAGGCCGCGATGGCGACCGAGGCGACGCGCGGCCGGCCCGCGGCGGCCAGCGCCTCGCCCGCCAGCGCCTCGAGGCCCCCGAACCAGGCTTCCGCGTCCGCCTCGGTGCCGAGCCGCAGCGGGGCGGAGGCCGCGGCGAGCGCCTCGCCGTCCCGCGCGAACACCGCCACGCGCATCGAGCTCGCGCCGAGATCGACGCAGAGGCACGCAGCCTCCGGTCCGGTCCGTGGCGGACCGACTTGCCTCTCGGCGTTGTTCATCTTCGACGCATCCTAGGACGAGGATCCGGGAACGGTTGCCCGTGCGTTCGATCCGGCGACCGGGCATTCATGAATTGTAAGCATAGGGGACCTAGCCTGCCGCCATGACAAGCATTCGACCGGTCGGCCCCAAGGCCAATCCCGAAGTCCGTGACGCCATCCAGGTCGCGTCGCGCCGCACGGGCGTTTCCTTCGAGTTCCTCGTCAAGCAGGCTGAGACCGAGAGCGGCTTCGACCCGAGGGCGAAGGCGACGACCTCGTCGGCCACCGGCCTCTACCAGTTCCTCGAGGGGACATGGCTTTCCATGGTGCGCCAGCACGGCGCGCGGCACGGCATGGCGACCGAGGCCGCGGCGATCGAGGTCGGGCGTGGTGGCGCGCCGCGAGTCGCCGATCCAGAGACGCGCGCCCGGATCCTCGAGCTGCGCAACGATCCGCGCTTCGCCGCCTCGATGGCGGCCGAGTACACGAAGGAAAGCCAGAACCACCTGCGCGGGACGCTCGGCCGCGAGCCTTCGGCGACGGATCTCTATTTCGCGCATTTCTTCGGGCCGCATGGCGCGGGGCAGTTCCTTCGCGCACGCGACGCCGACGGCTCGAAGGCGGGTGCGGATCTCCTGCCGGAAGCGGCAGCGGCCAACCGCGCGGTCTTCTACGCCGGCGACGGGCGTGCGCGCACCATGGACGAGATCTACGCCCGGTTCGAGAAGCGCTTCGACAGCATCGCGACGAGCGGTCCCGCCGCGCCGGAGATCGTCGAGGCCGTCGCGCGGACGAATCGCGGCTCCGAGCATGCCGCCGCCCTGCTCGCCGCCACCCAGACCCGGGTATCCGTGCTGCAGGCGCTGTCCACCAAGGGGCTGGCCCCGATCACGGTCGTGGCGTTGGCCGCCCTCGAGGATCGCGAAGGCCGCACCGTCGCCGGAAGGCTTGCGCGCCGCGGCATGGTGTAGGGCCCCGCGGGGCTTGCGGCGAGGTCCCGGCCTGCGGCAGGACTGGCCGCCATGATCCGGTCCCTCGCGCGCGCCGCGTCCCAGCTTCCCGATCCGCCGCTCCGGCGGCTCCTGCTCGCCTCGCTCGCGCTGGCGACCGCCTGCTTCTGCGTCCTGCTCGCCGCGCTGTGGCTGGCCCTGCCCTGGGTCGGCTGGCTGCTCCCCGCGACCGCGCCGCAATGGCTGCGCACGACCATCGAGTTCGTCGCGGGCGCCGGCGCCGTGGTCCTGTCGATCGTCCTGTTCCCGGGCGTCGTGATGGCGATCCAGTCGGGCCTGATGACCGAGCGCATCTGCGCCGCCGTCGAGGCGCGCCACTATCCGGGCCTGCCCGCCGCGCGCAGCCAGCCCGTCGGCGAGGCGGTCGCCATGGCGCTGCGCTTCCTGGGCGCGACGATCGCGCTCAACCTTCTGGCCCTGCCCCTCTACTTCGTGCCGCTGGTCAACGTCGTCGCCTTCGCCGCGGTCAACGGCTACCTGGTCGCGCGGGAAAGCTTCGAGGCCGTGGCCCCGCGGCGGCTCGACGCCGCCGGGATGGACCGGCTCTGGCGCGCGCGGCGCGCGCGGTTCTGGGCGGCTGGCGCGGCGCTGGCGCTGGTCATGGCCGTGCCGGTCCTCAACCTCGCCGGGGCGCTGCTCGCGGCCGCAGCGATGACACATCTCGTCGAGGAGGCGCGGCGCGCGGCGTAGCGCGGGATGCGGGGCGATTTCGCATTGCCCGCGCGCGGCCGCTTCGCCACATTGGCCCACCGCTTCCCCAGGAGAACCCGCATGTTCCGTCGCAAGAAGGACAACGAGGACGACGGCCGCTCGCCGGCCCCCGAGTCCGCGCAGCCGATCCTCGACCCGCAGCGCGTGCCCGGTCGCCCGATCGCCTCGTCCTCCGCCCAGCCGCCGGCCGCGCCCGCGGCCTCCTCCCCGGCCGCGCTCTCGCCGCGCGCGCCCATGCCGATCGCCGCCGCCCGCCCCGCCGCCTCGGCGCCGCTGGCGCCACGCCCCCCGGCCGCCTCGGAGAACGAGGGCAAGAAGCTGATCGTCGGCCGGGACATCATCCTGTCCGGCCGCATCACCTCCTGCGACAGGCTGGTGGTCGAGGGCCGCGTCGAGGCCGACCTGTCCGAGACCCGCGCCATCGAGATCTCCCCGGACGGCTTCTTCAAGGGGAACGCCGAGATCGACCAGGCGGAGATCGCCGGCCGCTTCGAGGGCACGATCACGGTGCGCCAGCGCCTGTTCATCCGCTCGACCGGCAAGGTCGTCGGCACGATCCGCTACGGCACGGTCGAGATCGAGGCCGGCGGCGAGATCGCCGGCGACGTGCAGGTCTCCGGCGGCTGACGACGCGGCGATGGCGCGCCCGGCCACGGTCCTCCGCGCCCTCGCGGGCGCGGCGACGGTGCTCGTGCTGGGCGCCTGCTCCCTCGACCTGGGCGGCCTTGCCTCCGGCGACGGGCTGCAGTCCACGCGCAACGCGATGGCGCCGGCAGCGGTCCCGCCGCCCGAGCGCGACGTCGAGCGCCTCGTCGGCGTCTCGCGCGAGCGCCTGCTCGCAGCGCTCGGCCCTTCCACGTTCACGCGCCGCGACGGGCCGGCGGAGATCTGGCGCTACGCCACCGACGACTGCTTCCTGACCTTCTTCCTGCATCGCGGCGACCAGCCGCGCGGCGCGGCGCTGACGGTCCACCATGTCGAGGCGAACGCGCGCACGCGTTCCGCCGCCGCTTGGGTCAACCCGCGCAGCTGCTACGGCCAGGTGCTGCAGCAGCGCGGCCTGCCGCAGGCGACGAGCTGAGGGCTTCCCTCAGGCCACGACGATCGGCGCACGCGCCTCCTGCGCGCGGCCGTCGCCATCGATCCACGAGAAGACGAAGTCGCCGCTCTCCATCGCCCGCGCGGGGAAGGAGAAGAACGGATTCGCCGCGATCGACGGGCTGAGCTCGACGCGGAAGACCTCCTCGCCGGCGTGGCGGCAGGAGAACACCGTGATGATGTCGCGCGGCACGATCGCGCCGAGATGGTCGTGGCGGAACCCCGTCTCCATCGCGTGGCCGACCAGCGCGCGCACCTCGATCGCCTCGCCGCGCCGCGCGACCGGCGGCACGAAGACCCTGACGGTCCAGCGCGCGGGCTCAGCCATTGTCCATGCAGGCGGCGAAGCCGAGCGTCACGTCGGCCTGGCCCGCCCAGAGCCCGCCATCCGACATCTCGGCGACGGCGTAGATGGTCTGGGCCGCGGCGAGGCGGATGCGCGTCGAGACCTCGGCGCGCGGCATGCGCGGCCCGAACAGGAAGCGCGCGACATGCGGCTGCGGGTTGCGCTCGTTGAAGACATGCAAGACGCGGCAGAAATCCGCCGGGGTCATCGGCGAGTCGACGAGGATCGTCATCGGCACCGCGTTGCCGCTCTCGGCGATCACGGGCAGGTCGATCGAGACACGCCCGTCGCGCACCGGGCGGCCGCCGAAGGCGGCCGCCACCTCCGCGGCGATGCGCGGCGGCGGCGGCGCCGCGCGCGCGGGCCGCCGCACGAGCACGGGCAGCGGCAGCGCGGCGGCGCCCGCGAGGAGCGCGCGCCGCCCCGTCACGTCGGCATCGCGTCGAGGATGGGCAGCTTGCGGATGCGCTTGCCCGTCAGGTGGAACAGCGCGTTGGCGACCGCCGCCGAGATCGGCGGCAGGCCAGGCTCGCCGATGCCGCCCATCGCCACGCCCGGGGTCTCGAGCAGCACCACCTCGACGCGCGGCGCCTCGTCGAAGCGCATCAGCGGGTAGCTGTCGAAGTTGGTCTCCACCGCGCGGCCGCGCGCGATCGAGACCTTCTCGCCCATCGCGGCGGAGAGGCCCATGACGATGCCGCCCTCCATCTGCTGGCGCGCGCCGTCCGGCATCACGACCTTGCCGCAGTCGATCGCGCAGACCACGCGGTGCACGCGCGGGCGCTTGTCCTCGATCGAGACCTCGGCGACATGCGCGGTCAGCGCGCCGAAGCTCTCGAAGTAGGCGATGCCCTTCGCGCGGCCCGGCGCCAGCGGCCTGTCCCAGCCGAAGCGCTCCGCCGCGGCGTTGACCACCCGCAGCGCGCGCGCGTCGTGGGCGAGCAGCTCGCGGCGCAGCGCCAGCGGGTCCTTGCCGGCGGCCTGCGCGACCTCGTCGATGAAGCACTCGAGGAAGAACGCGTTCTGCGTCGCGCCCACCGCGCGCCAGGGCGCGCAGGGGATGGGGACGTGGCGCATCGCGTAGTCGATGCGCGTGGCGCCCCAGCGGTAGCGGCAGTCCGCCATGTTCTGGACCGAGCTGCCGTCCATGTTGTTGCGCACGCCGGCGGGCGCGAACTCCGTCTGCATCGACGGGCCCGCGGCGCGGAACCAGAACCCCGTCATGTTGCCCCTGGCGTCGAGCGAGGCGCGCAGCCGCGCCATCTGCGCGGGGCGGTACCAGCCCTGGCCGATCTCGTCCTCGCGCTTCCAGAACAGCTTGACCGGGCGGCCCAGCGCCTTCGCCGCGACCAGCGCGGCATGGATGCCGTCGTCGCCGAGGCGGCGGCCATAGCCGCCTCCGGGCATGATCGAGTGGAGCCTGATCCTCGTCGCGTCGACGCCCAGCGTGCGCGCCGCCGCCTGGAGGATGCGGTCCTGGTTCTGCACCGGTGCCCAGATCTCCCAGGTGTCGCCGGTGAGGCGCACCGTGCAGTTCCACGCCTCCATCGGCGTGTGCGCGATGTAGGGGACCTCGTAGTCGGCGGTGACGAACTTCGACGCGTTGGCGAAGGCGACGTTGAGCTCGCCCTCGGCCTTGGCGACCGCGGCCTGCTGCGCGGCGAGCCCGTCGCGCATCATCGTGCCCAGCTTCGCCGAGTCGAGGTCGTCGATCGGCATCGCCTTCCACGAGACCTTGACCGCCTCGGCGGCCTTCATCGCGGTCCAGCTGTTGTCCGCCGCGACGGCGACGCCGCCGGGTACCTTCACCACGTCGACGACGCCCTTGATCTTCCTGGCCTCGGTGGCGTCGAAGCCCTCGGCGTCGCCCTTGAAGACGGGGCTGAGCACCGCGTAGGCGTAGACCATCCCCGGCAGCTTGAGGTCCATCGCGAAGCGCGCGGACCCGTCGACCTTGGCCGGCGTGTCGAGGCGGGCGATGCCGTTGCCGACATACCTGTGCTGCGCCTCGGGCCGCAGCGCGGCCTCGCGCGGGATCGGCTTCGCGGCCGCCGCGGCGGCGAGCTCGCCGAAGCCGAGGCTGCGCCCGGTGGCGGCGTGGGAGACCTTGCCGCCATCGGCGACGAGCTCGCCCGCCGGGACGCCCAGCCTGTCGGACGCGGCGGCGAGCAGCATCTCGCGGGCCTGCGCGGCGGCCTTGCGCAGCGGCTCGTACCAGTAGCGCACGCCCCAGGACCCGCCCGAGCCCATGGCGCGCGAGCCGGGGAGCTCGCGGCGGAACGGGTCGGAGGGATGCGGCACCTCGACCGAGATGCGCGCGGGATCCGCGCCCATCTCGTCCGCGATGATCATCGCGTGCGCGGTCTGCGTGCCCTGGCCCATCTCGACCGTCGGCGACCACAGCACGACATGCCCGTCGGGGCGCAGCTCGATGAAGGCGGTGAGGTTGCCGGGGCCGGCGGGCGCGCCGGTGGCCTGCGCGCGCGCCGTGGCGGCGGGCAGGGCGAAGGCGACGACGAGGACGCCCGAGGCGCGCAGCAGGCCGCGGCGGTCGATGGCGATGGTCATGGCTGGCCTCCCGCTCAGGCGCCGGCCGCGCGCCGGATGGCGTCGCGGATGCGCTGGTAGGTGCCGCAGCGGCACAGGTTGCCCGCCATGGCGGCGTCGATGTCGGCGTCGCTCGGCTTCGGGTTGTCCTTGAGCAGCGCCGCGGCCTGCATGATCTGGCCGGACTGGCAGAAGCCGCATTGCGGCACCTGCGCCTCGATCCAGGCCTTCTGCAGCGGATGCTGGCCCTGCGCGCCGAGCCCCTCGATGGTGGTGATCCTGGCGCCGTCGAGCGTGCCCACGGGCGTGGCGCAGGCGCGCGTCGCGACGCCGTCGACATGCACCGTGCAGGCGCCGCATTGCGCGATCCCGCAACCGTACTTGGTCCCGGTCATCGCGAGCGTGTCGCGCAGGACCCAGAGCAGCGGCATGTCGGGATCGACGTCGACCTCGCGCACCTGCCCGTTGATGTCGAGCTTCATGGCGGTTCCTCCGAAGGGCTTCCTGCCGGGAATCTAGACCGGCGCCACGCGCCGCGAACAGCCCGTCCGCGCATGGACCGGCGGCTGCGCGGCGCGGCCGACCTGCGCTAGGTTCCGGGGGACAGGCCCGCGAACGGAGACAGCCGATGCCCCTCGTCTATGGCGACTTCGACCAGGCCGCGCTCGACGCCGCCTACGACAACAGCGCGCATGTCGGGCCGGAGAAGCGCGCCGCCTATGTCGGCGGCTGGGCGGCGCGCAGCGACGAGCTGCGCGCGCGCGTGCCGCACCAGGCGGACCTCGCCTACGGCGACGGCCCGCGCGAGGTGCTCGACTTCGTGCCCTGCGGCAGGCCGGGCGCGCCGACCTTCGCCTTCATCCATGGCGGCTACTGGCAGTACAACGACAAGCGCAGCTCGCTCCAGCTCGCCGCCGGCGTGCTGGCGCAGGGCATCAACTTCGCGAACGTCGAGTACACGCTGGCGCCTGGCAAGCGGATGCCCGAGATCTGCCAGGAGATCCGGCGCGCGACCGACTGGCTGCTCGACAACCTCGCGCGGCTCCGCGGCGACCCGAACCGGCTCTATGTCGGCGGGCATTCCGCGGGCGGCCACCTGACCGCCATCGCGATGGCGAACCCGCGCGTCGCCGGCGGCCTCGCGATCAGCGGGCTCTTCGACCTCGAGCCGATCCGCCTGTCCTACCTCAACAAGGCGCTGGGCATGGACGTGCTGGAGGCGCGGCGCTGCTCGCCGATCCACAACCTGCCCAAGAAGGCCGGGCGCCTGCTCGTCACGGCGGGCGGCGGCGAGCTGTCGGAGCTGCAGCGCCAGTCGGTCGAGTACTACGCCGCGTGGCGCGCGGCGGGCCTCGACGGCGCCTTCGTGCCGCTGCCCGGCCACGACCATTTCTCGCTGCTCGACGAGCTCTCCAGCCCCGACGGGATCCTCGCGCGCGCGCTCGCCAGGCTCGCCGGCCGCTGACGCACCGCCCGCGCTAGGCCTCGAGCCCGGGCGAGCGGCGATAGGCCAGCGCCTCGCCGACATGGGCGCGGCCGAGCCGCGCGCTGCCGTCGAGGTCGGCCAGCGTGCGCGCCACGCGCAGCACGCGGTGGTAGCCGCGCGCCGAGAGCCCGAGGCGCTCGCTCGCGCGGGCGAGGAGCGCGCGCGCCGCGTCGTCCAGCTGCGCGGCCTGCTCCAGCGCGCGCCCGTCGAGCATGGCGTTG
>CANMWW010000052.1 GCA_947500965.1 Alphaproteobacteria bacterium | reverse complement strand
ATGCCGATGGCGTCATGCGCGACGCGACCGACCTCCTGGCGCTTCCGGGCATCGACCTGGCGTGGCTCGCCGCGATCTGGCCGGAGCTCGGCGCGATGCGCGCCGACGTCGCCCGCCAGCTGGAGATCGACGCCCGCTATCGCGGCTATCTCTCCCGGCAGGAGGCCGATATCCGGACCCAGCGCGCCGACGCCTCGGTGGCGCTTCCCACCGATCTCGACTGGATGTCGGTATCCGCGCTGTCGATGGAAATGCGACAGAAGCTCGCGGCCGTTCGGCCCGCCAACCTCGCCCAGGCGAGCCGGATCCCCGGGATAACGCCCGCCGCCCTCGCCATCCTGCTTCGCTTCGCGCGGAGAGCCGCATGACGCCAGCCGAATTCCAGGCCTTCACGCGTGTTTCACGTGAAACGCTCGACGGCTTCGCGACCTATCGCACGCTGCTCCTCAAGTGGCAGGCCAAGATCAACCTCGTCTCCGCGGCTACGGTCGACGATGTCTGGGAACGGCATTTCGCGGACAGCGCCCAGCTCTTCCGCATGCTTGGCGATGATTTCGCCCATGTAGCGGATCTCGGTTCGGGCGCTGGCTTTCCCGGCCTCGTTCTCGCGCTCATGGCGCGGGACGCAGGCCGCAAGTCCATGTTCCACCTCGTGGAATCGGACAGCCGCAAGGCTGCCTTCCTGATCGAGGTCGCGCTGGCCCTCAAGTTGTTCAACCATAACGTGCATGTCCACGCCCTGCGGCTGGAAAAGATGGCGGAAGGCAAGCTCGCCGGGACGATGGGCGTCGTGGTCGCCCGCGCGCTCGCGGCCCTGCCCGACCTGCTGGCCCATGCGGCGCCGCTCCTCGCGCCGCACGGCACCTGCCTGTTCCTCAAGGGCACGAAGGCGGATGACGAGGTCGCCGCCGCCCAGCGCGCGGGATGGCGCTTCGAGATGACGCGCCACGCCAGCCGCGTCGCCGGCGGCGGCGCGGTCCTCGAGCTCGCCGGGATCTCGCGCGAGGCCCCGCTGGTCGCCTGGCCTCTGCGCAAGCTATAGGTTCGCGGTGCAGGATCCCCCGGACAGGACAGACGAAGCGCCCGCCGCGCCGGCGCCACGCGCGACACCGCGCGTGATCGCGCTCGCCAACCAGAAGGGCGGCGTCGGCAAGACGACGACGGCGATCAACCTCGCCACCGCGCTCGCCGCCTGCGGCAAGCGCGTGCTGCTCGTCGACCTCGATCCCCAGGGCAATGCCTCCACCGGCTTCGGGATCCCCGCCGAGGCGCGCGGCGCGGGAAGCTACGGCGTGCTCCTCGGCAGCGCGACGATCGCGGAGGCTTCCGTCCCGACCGCCATCCCCGGATTGTCCGTCGTGCCGGCGACGGTCGACCTGCTGGGCGCGGAGATCGAGCTCGTCGATCTCGAGCGCCGCGAATACCGCCTGCGCGACGCGCTCGCCGCGGCGGGTGCCACCGCGGAGCTCGACTACGTCTTCATCGACTGCCCGCCCGCGCTCGGCTTCCTCACGCTCAACGCGCTCTCGGCAGCCGACGCGATCCTCGTGCCGATGCAATGCGAGTTCTTCGCGCTCGAGGGCCTGTCGCACCTGATGCGCACCGTCACGCTCGTGCAGGAGCGCTTCAACCCCGCGCTCGCCATCGAGGGTGTCGTGCTGACCATGTACGACCGGCGCAACACGCTCTCCGAGCAGGTCGCCGGCGACCTGCGCGCGCATTTCGGCGAGCGCGTGTTCGAGACCAGCATCCCGCGCAACGTGCGCATCGCCGAGGCGCCGAGCCACGGCAAGCCCGTGCTGCTCTACGACCTGCGCTGCCCCGGCAGCCAAGCCTATGTCATGCTCGCCGCAGAATTGATCCGCCGCAACGCGCGGCCCCAGGGAGTCGCCGCATGAGCCCCGCCGAACCGCCCCGCAAGGGCCTTGGCAAGGGCCTGTCGGCCCTGCTCGGCGGCGGGTCGTCCGCGCCGGCGTCGGTCGCCGCGACCGCGCCGGGCGCCGGCGCGCCTCGCGCGGCCTCCATGGTCCCGATCGCGCAGATCTCCCCGGGCCGCTACCAGCCGCGCCGCGTCTTCGACCCAGACGAGATCGAGGCGCTCGCGCAATCCGTGCGCAACCAGGGCGTCCTGCAGCCGATCCTCGTGCGCCGCGTCTCCGTCGATCCGCCACGCTACGAGCTGATCGCGGGCGAGCGCCGCTGGCGCGCCGCCCAGGCCGCGCGGCTCCACGAGATCCCCGCGGTCGTGAAGGACCTCTCCGACCGCGAGGCGCTGGAGGCCGCGCTGGTCGAGAACATCCAGCGCCAGGACCTCTCGCCGCTCGAGGAGGCGGATGCCTTCAGCCGCCTCGCCGAGGAATTCGGCCACACGCAGGAGGCGATCGGCCAGGCGCTCGGCAAGTCGCGCGCCCATGTCGCCAACACGATCCGCCTGCTGGGCCTGCCCGACGCGGTCAAGGACATGCTCGCGCGACGCGAGATCGACGCCGGCCATGCCCGCGTCCTGCTGACGGCAGCCGATCCGCTCGGCCTCGCGCGGCGCATCGTCGCGGAGGGCCTCACCGTGCGCCAGGCCGAGGCGCTGGGACGCGAGGCGCGCCAGCAGCCGCGCGGCAAGGCGGCGCGGCGCGGCGGCGAGCTGCGCGACGCCGACACGCGCGCCATGGAGAAGCGGCTCGAGGAAGCCACCGGCCTGAAGGTCGCGCTCCAGCACAAGCGGGGAGGGGATTCAGGCTCCGTCACCTTCCGCTACTCCAACCTCGACCAGTTCGACGACCTGGTCCAGAAGCTGACCCGCTGACCATGGACCGCGGGGGAATAGCGCGCGGCGCGGGCCGTTATCGCCCTGATCCGCGCGAGGCCACGCGATGAGCGGCGGCGTCGACCCGGCGATCCAGGCGGAGCTGGTCGCTCTCCTGCCTAGGCTGCGTCGCTTCGCGCGTGGCCTCGCGGGCGTTCCCGACCAGGCCGACGACCTCGTCCAGGCGGCGTGCGAGAAGGCCCTGTCGCGGATCCACCAGTGGACGCCCGGAACCCGGCTCGACAGCTGGATGTTCCGGATCGTCCAGACCACGTGGCTGGACCAGAAGCGGGCCCAGAAGGTACGGACCGGCGAGGGGCGCGTGGACGCGGACTCGCCGCTGGTGGAGGCGGAGCTTTCGGTCGATGGCGCGAGGGAAATGGAAAGCCACATCACCTACGACGCGGTCCGGCGCGCCATGGCCACGCTGCCCGACGAGCAGCGCGCCGTGATGATGCTCGTCTGCGTCGAGGGCCAATCCTACAAGGAGGCGGCCGAGACGCTCGCCATCCCGATCGGCACGGTCATGAGCAGGCTGTCGCGCGCGCGCACCGCGCTGGGTCGCCTCGTCGGCGAGCCCGCCACCGAGGCGGCGGGGAATGTCGTTCGCTTCAAGCCAGAGGGATCCTGACCCTATGGAACGGACCACCCGGATCGACGACGTGATGCTGATGGCCTATGTCGACGGCGAGGTCGACGCGCAGACCGCGCGCGAGATCGAGGCGACGATCGCCGCCGACCCCGCCATCGGCCGCCGCGTCGCCATGTTCCGCCAGACCGCGACGATGATGCGCGGCGCCTTCGGCGAAGTGCTGCACGAGCCCGTTCCCGAACGCCTCCTGCGCGCCCTCGGCGGCGGCGCGGCCGTCGCGCCCGCTGCCGCGGCGGCGAGCGTCGTGCCGATGGGCGGCCGTCCCGAGCAGCGCGGCTATCTCTGGCGCAACGCCGGCTGGGCCGCGGCGGCCGCGATCGGCGCCGTCGCCCTGCTCAACGCCGCCTCGCAGCAGGGCGTCGCGCCCTTCGCGCAGCGCGCGCCCGTGCAGGAGGTCGCGGCGACGACCGACGCCGAACGCTGGATCGACAACCTCGCTGCCTGGTACCGCGTGCACCGCGCCTCGTTCGAGAAGGACCAGCGCCTGCTCGTCGACATCGGCGCCGAGAACATCGACGAGCTCGAGCGCTGGGTCGGCGCCAAGCTGCAGCGCGAGATCGCGGTGCCCGACCTTTCCTCCTTCGGCTATCGCCAGCAGGGGGGCAGGCTGCTCCTCATCGGGCGGCGGCCGGCGGCGCAGTTCTTCTACGCGACGGAGACGGGCGAGCTCGTGCAGCTCGTCATCGGCTTCACCGACCAGCCCGACCGCGAGGGCCGGCTCGACCAGCGCGACGACGTCAACGTCGTGAGCTGGCGCGAGAGGGGCTACGCCTACGCCTTCATCGGTCGCATCGACGGAAAGCGCCTCTGGGCGATGGCCGACGCGACCTGGGCGAAGCTGAAGCCCGCATGAGGCGCGAGCGCGCGCCGGAACTCTTCGAGCTCGACATCTCGACCCTCGCGCCCGGGCGCGACGGCTCCGGCGTCCATGCCGGTCGCACGATCCACGTCCCCTGGACCATGCCGGGCGACCGGGTCCTCGCCATGTCCCAGGGCCAGGATCGCGCGCTGCCCGAGCGCTGGATCTCCCGCGCACCGGGCCGCGCCGCGCCCGCCTGCGACCATTTCGAGCGCTGCGGCGGCTGCACCGCCCAGCATCTCCCGGCGGACGACTACGCCTCGTGGAAGGCGGGGATCGCGCGCGAGGCAGCCTCGCGCGCCGGCTTTCCTGACGCCGCGATCGCGCCGCTCTCGATCTCGCCTCCACGCTCGCGCCGGCGCGCCACGCTGGCCGCGGTGCTTGGCGCCTCGGGCGTCGCGCTCGGCTTCCATGCCCTCGCGCGGCGAGAGATCGTCGACGTATCCACCTGCGCCATCCTCGCGCCCGGCATCGCGGCGCTGCTGCCGGCGCTTCGCGAGGCGCTGCTTCCCGCGCTCGACCGCGCGGCGCGCTGCGACCTCGCCATCACCCTTGCGGAGAACGGGCTCGACGTCGTCGTCCTCGGCGAGCTGGATCGCGCGCGGCTGTCCTCCCTCGCGGCGCTGCCCGACATCGCGCGCCTGTCGCTCGGCATCGACCCCGAGGGCGAGCACGAGCTGGTGGCGCTGCACCGCAGGCCGGTCATCCGCTTCGACGGCATCGCGATCGAGCCGCCCCCGCATGTCTTCCTGCAGGCGACCGTCGAGGGCGAGCAGGCGATCCGCGACGCGATGCGCGCGGGCCTGGATGGCGCCAGGCGCGTCGCCGAACTCTTCTCCGGCTGCGGGACGCTCTCGCTGCCGCTGGCGCGCGAGCGGCAGGTGACGGCGATCGACAGCAACGCCGCCGCGCTGGCCGCGCTCGACGCCGCGGCGCGCGCCGGCGGCCTGGGCGCGCGGCTGCGCGTGCTGCGCCGCGACCTCGCCAGGCGACCACTGGTGGGCGAGGAGCTCGAGGACTTCGATGCCGTCGTCTTCGACCCGCCGCGCGAGGGCGCGCGCGACCAGGCGGCGGCGCTCGCCCGCTCGCCCGTCCCGCGCGTCGTCGCCGTGTCCTGCAACCCGGCCACCTTCGCGCGCGACGCGGCACTGTTGCGCGAAGGCGGGTACCGGCTCGACCGGCTCTCGCCGGTCGACCAGTTCCGCTGGTCGCCACATCTCGAGCTGGTCGGCTGCTTCTCCCGGCCGCGCACGCGCCGCCGCGGCTGAGCTCAGCCGCCGAAGGCCTTGCGCTGCGCGGCGACCTCGGCGCGTGCCGCGCCCACGCGCAGGGTCAGCTCGGTCGACGCCGCGACCATCGAGAAGCCATCGCGCAGCATCTGCGCCGTCGTCAGGCTGCCCCAGGGCACCGCGCCCATCGGCTTGCCGGAGCGGCGGATGCCCGCCATGGCCTTCTCGACCGTGGCGAGGAACCGCGGGTCGTCATAGGCGCGCAGCCTGCCGAGCGTGCCCGAGAGGTCGTTCGGCCCTATGAAGAGCGCGTCGACGCCCTCGACCGCCGCGATCGCGTCGACGTTCTCGACCGCCTTCGCGCTCTCGATCTGGACGATCACGAAGACCTCGTCGTTGGCGCGCTCGCGCCACGCGTCGAGGTCGCGCTCGAGGCCGAGCTGGCGCCAGGGCCCGAAGCTGCGGCGGCCCTGCGGCGGGTAGCGGCAGGCCGCCACCGCGGCCTTCGCCTCCTCCGCGGTCTCCACCATCGGCACCATGATCGTGTCGGCGCCCGCGTCGAGCACGCGCTTGATGTAGACCTGGTCGTTCCAGGGCACGCGCACCACCGCCGCGCAATCCATGCGCGAGAGCACCTGCATGTGGAGCAGCGTGTCGCGCGGCATGGACGGGCCATGCTCGTTGTCGAGGATGATGAAGTCGAAGCCGGCCGCCGCCAGGCTCTCGGTGTAGATCGTGTCGATCACGTTGCTCCACACGCCAAGGCACTTGCGGCCGGCGGCGAACTTCGCGCGCAACTTGTTCGTCGGCATGGTCCCCCCCGCGCGGTCCCGGATGCGCCGCGCCGGCTCGGATTATCGAGCGCGGCGCGGCAAAGCGCAAAGGTTGCCGTCGCCGATGGCCGCGGGCTATGCCCGTCGCGATGAACGACCATCGGGATCCCGGCCAGGTCTCGCTCGCCGGCGAGGGCGAGGAGGTGGTGCTGCGCGTGAAGCGCCACCCGCGCGCGCGTCGCATCTCGTTGCGCGCCGATCCGCGCGACGGCGCGGTGGTGCTCGTCCTGCCGATGCGCGCGAGCGTCGACGCTGGCCTCGCCTTCGCGCGCAGCCAGGCGGCCTGGATCCGCGCGCGCCTCGCCGCTGCGCCGCGGCCCGTGGCCTTCGCGCCGGGCACGCGCCTCGCCCTCGAGGGCGAGGAGGTCGAGATCGTCCATGACGCGGCGCGGCGCGGGCCAGCACGGCGCGAGGGCGGCCTGCTGGTCGTTGGCGGCAAGCCGGAATTCATCGCGCGGCGCGTGCGCGACTTCCTGCGCGCGGAAGCCGGTCGGAGGCTCGGCCCGCTGGCGGCGGAGAAGGCCGCCGCGCTCGGCAGGACGCTGCGGGCGCTGCGCATCACCGACACGCGCTCGCGCTGGGGATCCTGCGCGCGCGACGCGCGCATCAGCCTGTCCTGGCGCCTCGTGATCGCCCCGCCGCGCGTCGCCGACTACGTGGTCGCCCACGAGGTCGCGCATCTCGCGCATCACGACCACTCGCCCGCCTTCTGGCGCGTCGTCGACACGCTGACCGCGCACCGCGCCGAGGCGCAGGCCTGGCTGCGCGCCAATGGCGCGGCGCTGCTGGGGGCGGGACGCGCGTGAGGCGCCAGCTCGCGCCGGATTCCCGCGGCGTGGGCGCGCTGCTGGTCGGACTGGTCGCCATGATGGCGATCTCGACCGACCTCTACCTTCCCTCGCTGCCCTCGATCGCGCGCGACTTCGGCGTCGACGTCGCCGCGGCGCAGCTCACGCTGAGCGCCTTCATGCTGGGCATCGCGGCGGGCCAGGTGGTGGTCGGGCCGCTCTCCGACCGCTTCGGTCGCCGTCCCGTGCTCGTGGCGGCGAGCGCCTGCTACGCGCTCGCCTCCGTCGCCTGCGCGCTCGCGCCCGGGATCGACGCGCTCGTGGCCTCGCGCGTGGTGCAGGCGCTGGGCGCCTGCGCGGGCGGCGTGGTCGGGCGCGCGGTGGTGCGCGACGTCCATGGCCGCGAGGGGGCCGCGCGCGTCCTCGCGCTGATCGGCTCGGCGATGGCCATCATGCCGGCGATCGGCCCGATCCTCGGCGGCTTCGTCGAGGCCTGGGCGGGATGGCGCTGGAACTTCGCCCTGCTCGCCACCTTCGGCGCGACGCTCTCGGCGCTCGTCTGGGCCGGGCTGCCGGAGACGAACGCGCGGCGCGACCCGCGCGCCACGGATCCCCTGCGCATGGCGCGCAACTTCGCGTCGATCCTGTCGAGCCGCGAGTTCCTGTCCTTCGCCGCCATCGCCGCGGCCTCCTATGGCGGCATGTTCGCCTTCATCTCCGGCTCGTCCTTCGTCTTCGTCGACGGCCTCGCCACGGGTCCCGAGGCCTATGGCTTCTATTTCGCGCTCGTCGTCGCCGGCTATTTCGCGGGCACGCAGCTCGCCGCGTGGCTCACGCCGCGCCATGGCATCGAGGCGATGCTGCGCGCGGCCGGGCTCGTCATGCTCGCGGGCGGCGGCGCCATGCTCGCCTGCGCCGCCTCCGGCGCGCTCGTCGCCAGCGGCCTCGGCGCGCCGGCGATCGGCGCCTCCATGGCGCTCTACTGCGTCGGCTTCGGCATCTGCAGCCCGAACGCCGCCGCGGGCGCCATCGCGCCCTTCCCGGCGCTTGCCGGCACCGCGGCGTCCGCGCTGGGCGTGCTGCAGACGGGCAGTGCCGCGATCGTGGGCGCGCTGGTTGGCCACATGCACGACGGCACGCCGCTGCCGATGGCCGCGACCATCGCTTCCATGGCGCTCGTCGCGACGATCGCCTTCCGGCTCCTCAATTCCCGCGATTGAGGTCCGGCGGCGCGGATGGATCCGCAGGCGCGCGCGCGCCACCGCCGAAGAGCTGCTCGAGCAGGTTG
Source organism: Alphaproteobacteria bacterium (assembly GCA_947500965.1). Lineage (GTDB taxonomy): Bacteria > Pseudomonadota > Alphaproteobacteria > CACIAM-22H2 > CACIAM-22H2 > CAIOSQ01. Next base: position 916 of record CANMWW010000052.1, on the reverse strand, counting down.
TCGAGCGCGCCCGGCGGCACGGCGCCCGGGATGGGCGAGGGGGGCAGGCCGCGCGTCGCCTCCGCCATGAAGGCCTTCCAGGTGCGCGCGGGCAGGCTGCCGCCCGTGACGCGGTTCATGGGCGAGGCGTCGTCGTTGCCGAACCAGACGCCCGCGACGAGTTCCGCCGTGAAGCCGACGAACCAGGCGTCGCGATAGTCCTGGCTCGTGCCGGTCTTGCCGCCGACCGGTCGGTCGAGCATCGCCGCGCGCCCCGTGCCGCGCTCGACCACCGCGCGCAGCAGGTCGTTCATCGCCGCGAGCGCCCCGCGGGAGATCACGCGCTCGCCGCCCTGCGCCACGCGGCGATAGAGGACGCGGCCGGCGCTGTCGCGGATCTCGGCGATCGCCCAGGGCTCCGCCGAGACGCCGCCATTGGCGAAGGGCATGTAGGCGCCGGTGAGTTCGAGCAGCGTCACCTCCGACGCGCCGAGCGTGGTCGCGAAGTCGCGGCGCAGCGGCGACACGATCCCGGACCGCCGGGCCGCGGCGATCGTCCTGTCGATGCCGCCGCGCTGCGCCACGCGCACGGTCGCGGTGTTGACCGAGCGCGCGAAGGCGTCGCGCAGCGTGATCTCGCCGCGCCCCGCGTCGCCCTCGTAGTTGCGAGGCCGCCAGTCGCCCACGGCCACGGGCGCGTCGGAGACCCGGTCGTCGGGGCGCATGCCCTGCTCGAGCGCGGCGAGGAAGACGAAGCTCTTGAAGGCAGAGCCCGGCTGGCGGAGCGCCGCGGTCGCGCGGTTGAACTGGCTCGCCGCGTAGTCGCGCCCGCCGACCAGGGCGCGCAGCGCGCCGTCCGGCGACATCGCGACCAGCGCGGCCTGCTCGGCATCCGACTTCTCGCCATCGCGCGCCAGCGCGTCCGCTATCGCCGCCT
>CANMWW010000051.1 GCA_947500965.1 Alphaproteobacteria bacterium | reverse complement strand
CTTCGCCGGCGCGGCGGGCATCCACGTCAGCGGCGCGCATGCCGCGGGCAAGCTCGAGATCGGGCTCTGGGACCATTGGGTGCCGGGCGCCAACGACACGATGAACGCGCTCTGCAAGGAGTGGGCGGAGCGCGAGAAGGTCGACCTCAAGGTCGACTACATCACGACGATCGGCGCCAAGCACCAGCTGACGGTCGCCGCGGAGGCTGCCGCGCGCGCGGGCCACGACATGCTCGTCTTCACGGGCTGGGCCGCGTCCGACCACGCCAGGCTGCTCGAGCCGGTCGACGACGTCATGGCCGACCTGGTCAAGACCAACGGCGCGCCGAACCGCACGGCCGAGTACCTCGGCAAGGTGAACGGCAAGTGGGTCGCCGTGCCGTGGGCGGTCATGAGCGCGCTCAAGCCGCCCTGCTCGCGCATCGACCTGATGAAGCAGCATGCCGGCATCGACGTGCAGGCCATGTACCCCGCCGGCGCGCCGCCCAAGGCCGACAGCTGGACCTGGGACACCTTCCTCGTCGCCGCCGAGAAATGCGCCAAGGCGGGCGTCCCGTTCGGCCTGCCGCTCAGCCAGTTCGGCGACTCCGTCGACTGGGTCGGCGCGCTCTTCCAGGGCTACGGCGCGCAGCTCGTCAACTCGAAGGGCGAGATCATCGTCAAGTCCGACGCGGTCAGGCAGGTCCTGGAATACGGCAAGAAGCTGGTCCAGTGGCTGCCCAACGACGTCTTCACCTGGGACGACGCGGCCAACAACCGCTGGCTGATCTCGGGCAAGGGCGCGCTGATCATGAACCCGCCGAGCTCCTGGGCGGTCGCGGTGCGCGACGCGCCGCAGATCGGCTCGCAGCTCTGGACGCATGGCATGCCGGCCGGGCCCAAGGGCCGCTACGCGCCGTTCACCGCCAACTTCGCGGGGATCTGGACCTTCGCGAAGAACAAGCCGGCGGCGAAGAGCCTGCTGCGGCACCTGAGTTCGCCCACGTCGGTCGAGAAGCTCGTGGCCGCGAGCCAGGGCTACGACATCCCGTCCTTCGCGAACCTGACGACGTTCAAGACGTGGGCCGAGGTCGGGCCGCCGAAGGGCACGCTCTATCACTACCCGAACCCCCACAACCACCAGATCGCCTCGGTGGCGGCGGCCCCGGCCCCGCCGCGGATCGCCAACCAGATCTACGTGCAGGGCCTGATGCCGAAGATGATCGCGCGCATCACCCAGGGCGGCGAGTCGATCGAGAAGTGCCTGGACTGGGCCCAGAAGGAGCTCCAGGGCTTCAGGCGCGCCTGAGGCGCGCGCGCCGGGATCCGCCCTCGGGACGGATCCCGGCGCGAACCGCCTCGCCTTCCCGAACAGCATCGTCCTCGACGCCGAGGTAGCCGAGCAGCGCACGGACGACGCGCGGTTCGACCGCCGCACCATCGCCCTCGCCTGCGAGGCTGGCGCCGTCGATCATGCCCTTGGCGATCCAGAGCACGTCGCGCGCGACGACCGCCGTCGGGGGTCGGGCGAGTTCATCGGCATGCGCGTGCAGCAACGCCTCGATGCTCCCGACGATCCGCTCGTCGGCCGCCGCCAGCGTCTCGTCGGCGCCCAGGGTGGCCTCGAGATAGTCGAGGATTCGCGCGAGGCGCGGGCGCGCGAATTGCTGCGCGACGGCCGCGTGCACCAGGGCGCGCAGTCGAACCGCAAGGTCCTGCCCCGCCGTCGCCGCGACCAGCGCCGCAAGCCCCTCGGCGGTCGCGGCATCGTTGCGGCGGATCAGTTCGGCGAAGATCGCCGTCTTGCCCGGGAAGTACTGGTAGAGCGAGCCGACGCTGATGCCCGCGCGTTCGGCGATCGCGTTCGTGTTGGCGGCCTCCAGCCCCTTCGTCTCCAGGATGCGAGCCGTCGCCTCGAGGATCGTGTCGTAGGTGTCGCGCGAACGCGCCTGGAGCGGCGTCTTTCGCGGGTCGCTGGCGCGGCGGCGGGGCATGGGCGGATGCGAGTCCTCGGAAGCGAGCTTTCGCTCATATTATCCCTCGCGTCACGCAGCGCGAAGGAGAAAGACATGAACAGCCTCGAAGATCCACGCATCGCCGCCGTCCTCGACGATCTGCATCGCGCGGCCAGGCGCGACACGCGCGTCTTCCTGCGGGCCCTGCCCTCGGTCGTCGCGGGATTGCTGCGCGGCCGCGGCGTGGTCGACTCCGCCAAGCCCTATCTGCGCGACGCGTTCATCCCGATCGACGCCGCGCAGGGGCGCGTCCTCTACCAGATCGCCCGCGCGCAGGGGGCGCGGCGGATCGTCGAGTTCGGCGCCTCGTTCGGCATCTCGACGATCTACCTGGCCGCCGCCGTGCGCGACAATGGCGGCGGCTGCGTGATCACGACCGAGCTCGAGCCCGGCAAGGTCGCCGGCGCGCAAGCCAACTACCTCCGCGCCGGCGTCGAGGCCGAGATCGAATTGCGCGCGGGCGACGCGCTCGAGACGCTGCGCAGGATCGATGGTCCGATCGACATCGTGTTCCTCGACGGCTGGAAGGAGGCATGCCTGCCGGTGCTGCGGCTGCTCGAGCCGCACCTGCTGCGCGGCTCCTGCGTCCTGTGCGACGACATGAAGCCCTTCCGCCGGACGCTGAAGCCCTATGTCGACCATGTCCGAGGCAATCCGGGCCGGTACGTCTCGCTGGAACTGCCGCTGGGCGACGGCCTGGAGTTCTCGGTCGTGGTCTGACGCACCGCCCTGGCGCATTCGCGCCCATGCAGCCGTCTGCTGCGGCGGTGGCCACGACATGTCGCCCGACCGTCGGTCGGAACCGACGGGGAAAGGGCGGCGCGTCGATCGCCACGTCCCTGGGCCAGGCCCAGGCGGAGCTCGAGGGCGCCAGGCGCGCCGGAGGCGCGCGCCCCCCTCCCCCCGGGGGGTGGCCCCGGCGCAAAGCCCGGCATTGATCCCTCCCGCGAGACGTGTGTAACGTGCTCGCAAAGGGATCCCGGGCAAAAAGCCCGGGCGTGCGTCGCGCCGAGGGGGCGCGGCGCGACACAAGGGAGGGTCGAATGGCGAAATCGAATCTCACGCGGCGCGGCCTCGTCAGGCGCGGCGCCACGGCGGCGGCCGCAGGCGCGGCGGCGTTCCATGTCCGCGGCGCGCATGCCGCGGGCAAGCTCTCGGTCGGCTTCTGGGACCACTGGGTTCCCGGCGCGAACGACACGCTGACCGCGCTCTGCAAGGAGTGGGCAGCCAAGGAGAAGGTCGACATCCAGATCGACTACATCACCAGCCAGGGCAACAAGAACCTCCTGACCATCGCCGCCGAGGCGCAGGCGCGGTCGGGCCACGACATCCTCGCCTTCCCGACCTGGTACCCGGCCGACTACGCGCGCCAGCTCGAGCCCGTCGACGACATCATGGCCGAGCTCATCAAGAAGAACGGCGCCGTCAACCGCACGGTCGAGTATCTCGGCAAGGCGAACGGCAAGTGGGTCGCCGTCCCGTCGGCGCCCGGCAGCCAGATGAAGCCGCCCTGCTCGCGCATCGACCTCATGAAGCAGCATGCCGGCATCGACGTGCAGGCGATGTATCCCGCGGGCGGGCCGCCCAAGGCCGATGCCTGGACCTGGGACGCCTTCCTCGTCGCCGCCGAGAAGTGCTTCAAGGCGGGCGTGCCCTTCGGCCTGCCGCTGGGGCAGACCTCCGACGCCGTCGACTGGGTCGGCGCGCTCTTCCAGAGCCACCGCGCCCAGCTGGTCAACTCGAACGGCGACATCATCGTGAAGTCCGACGCGGTGCGGCAGGTCCTCGAATACGCGAAGCGGCTCGTCCAGTGGCTGCCGACCGACGTCTTCTCGTGGGACGACGCGTCGAACAACCGCTGGATCATCTCCGGCCGCGGCGCGCTGATCATGAACCCGCCGAGCTCCTGGGCGGTCGCCGTGCGCGACGCGCCGCAGATCGGCGCGCAGCTCTGGACGCACGGCATGCCCGCCGGCCCGAACGGCCGCTACGCGCCGTTCCTGCCGTATTTCTGGGGCATCTGGAACTTCTCGAAGAACAAGTCGGCGGCGAAGAGCCTGATCATGGCGCTCTGCCAGCCCGAGGCGATCGCCAAGCTGGTCGAGGGCAGCCGCGGCTACGACCTGCCATCCTTCGCCAACCTCACCACGCTCAAGACGTGGGGCGAGATCGAGCCGCCGAAGGGCACGCTCTACCACTACCCGAACCCGCACAACCACCAGATCCAGTCGATCGCGGCGGCGCCCTGCCCGCCCAAGATCGCCAACCAGATCTACACGCAGGCGACCATGACGAAGATGATCGCCCGCGTGACAACCCAGGGCGAGTCGATCGACAAGTGCCTCGACTGGGCGCAGAGGGAGCTCCAGGGCTTCAAGCGCGCCTGACCAGGACGCGACGCGCGGCAGGCGGCCAGAGCCGCCCGCCGCGCGGAGCGGGCACAGCACCAGGACAGAGGCCCGAATGGCAAGCAACGCGGCGACCGCGCCGGATGGCGCGACGAGGCCCAGGTCGAGCCTGCGCAAGGCGGCGCAGCGGCGCTCGACCATCGCCTTCCTCATGGCCCTGCCGCTGATCCTCCTGATCGCGGCCCTCGTCGTCTATCCGGCCGGCTACGCCATCCACCTGTCGACGCTCAACAAGTCGATGGAGGAGTTCGTCGGCTTCGAGAACTTCGAGTACCTGTTCGAGCGCGAGACCTTCTGGATGGTGGTCTGGCAGAGCTCGATCTTCGCGATCACCGCCGTGGTCTTCAAGGCGCTGATCGGCTTCGTCGTCGCACACCTCGTCCACAACATCCCCCTCAAGGGCCAGCGCAAGTGGCGCGGCATGCTGCTCGTGCCGTGGGTCATCCCGCCGGCGATGAGCACGCTCGCCTGGCTCTGGCTGTTCGATTCCTCCTACAGCGCGTTCAACTGGATCATCGAGGGCCTCGGCGGGCCGCGCGTCCCCTGGCTCGGCGAGACCGGCTGGGCGCGGTTCTCCGTGATCCTCGTCAACGTCTGGTACGGCGCCCCCTTCTTCATGATCATGTACCTCGCGGCCCTCAAGTCGGTGCCCGAGCAGCTCTACGAGGCGGCCGAGATCGATGGCGCCGGCTGGTGGCAGCGGATGTGGTTCATCACCCTGCCGATGATGCGGAACATCATCGCCATCACCGTGCTGTTCTCGACGATCGTCACCTTCGCGAACTTCGACATCGTGCGCGTGCTGACGGCCGGCGGGCCGATCGACACCACGCATGTCTTCGCGACCTACGCGTTCAAGCTGGGCATCGAGTCCAGCGACATCCCGCTCGGCGCGGCGGTGTCGCTGTTCATGTTCCCGCTCCTCGCCCTCGCGGCGATCTTCATCCTGCGCGACGTCAACAAGCGGGGGAACCAGGGCTGATGAGCACCGCAACCGCCACGCCGGGCGCCGCGCCGCCGCGCGGCAGCATGAAGCAGAACCGCCGCTGGGCGCTGATCTGGAGCTACGTGTTCCTGTCGATCTTCGCGGCGTTCTTCCTGCTGCCGCCGATCTACATGTTCATCACGTCGCTGAAGACCAGCGCCGAGGTGTCCGCCGCGACGACGCCCTGGTGGGTCCACAACCCCACCCTCGACAACTACAAGGCGCTGCTGACCTCGCGCGAGTTCATGATCTTCTTCCGGAACTCGGTCGTGGTCTCGACCTGCGTCGTGATCATCACGATGCTGATCAGCATCCTCGCCGCCTTCTCGCTGGCGCGCATGAAGTTCTGGGGCTCGGCGACCCTCGCGACGGGCGTTTTCCTCACCTACCTCGTGCCCGACACGCTGCTCTTCATCCCGCTGTTCAAGATCTTCGCGTGGCTGCACGAGGTGACGGACATCCAGTTCATCAATCGCTGGTGGATGCTGATCATCCTCTACCCGACGCTGACCGTCCCGTTCTGCACCTGGATCATGATCGGCTACTTCGCCTCGATCCCGAAGGAGCTCGACGAGGCCGCGATCATGGATGGCGCCTCCTACATGCAGGTGCTCACGCGGATCTTCATCCCCGTCGCGCTGCCCGGCATCATCGCCGCGACGATCTTCGCCTTCACGGTGTCGTGGGCGCAGTTCCTCTACCCCCTCGCCTTCACGACCTCCACCGACCAGCTGTTGCTGCCCGTCGGCATCGTGACGACGCTCATCAAGGGCGACGTGTTCAACTGGGGGCAGATCATGACGGGCGCGCTGCTCGGCGCGCTTCCGCCGCTCGTGATCTACGCCTTCCTCATGGACTACTACATCGCCGGACTCACCGCCGGCGCGACGAAAGGCTGACCCCATGGCGGACGTGCAGCTGCGCAAGCTGGTCAAGCGCTACGACGAGGTGGAGGCCGTGCGCGGCATCGACCTCGACATCGCCGACCACGAGTTCGTGGTCCTGGTCGGCCCGTCGGGCTGCGGCAAGACGACGACGCTGCGGATGATCGCCGGGCTCGAGGAGATCACCGACGGGGACATCCGCATCGCGGGCGAGGTGGTGAACGACATCCCGCCCAAGGACCGGGACATCGCGATGGTGTTCCAGAACTACGCGCTCTACCCGCACATGACCGTGACCGAGAACATGTCCTTCGGGCTGCGCCTCAAGCGCTTCGCCCAGGAGGTCATCGCCGGCCGCGTCTCGGAGGCGGCGCAGATCCTGGACATCCGCGAGTTGCTCGAGCGCAAGCCGCGCCAGCTCTCCGGCGGCCAGCGCCAGCGCGTCGCCATGGGCCGCGCGATCGTGCGCCACGCCAAGGTCTTCCTCTTCGACGAGCCGCTGTCCAACCTCGACGCCAAGCTGCGCGTGCAGATGCGCACGGAGATCAAGAAGCTGCACCTGCGCCTGCGCACCACCACGGTCTATGTCACGCACGACCAGGTGGAGGCGATGACCCTGGCCGACCGCGTCGTCGTGATGAACAACGGCCGCATCGAGCAGGCCGGCGCGCCGACCGAGCTCTACGCCTCGCCCCGCACCCGCTTCGTCGCCGGCTTCATCGGCTCGCCGGCGATGAACTTCATCCCCTGCGTGCTCGAGCAGGCCGCCGGCGCGCTGCGCGTCGCGATCCCGGGCGGCCCGTCCTTCGACGTGCCCGGGGACCGCACCGCGCGCTACGCGGCCTCGGCCGGGCGCAAGCTCCTGCTCGGCCTGCGGCCCGAGCACGTCACCGAGCCGGGCGGCGCCGAGCATCCCTCGGTGCAGGCCTTCGAGACGGTGCTCGAGGTGACCGAGCCCATGGGCATGGAGACGCTGGTCTACTTCCCGATGGCGGGCACGCAGGTCTGCGGGCGCGTCGATCCGGGCGCGGGTGCCATGCCGAACAAGCGCATGACGCTGGTGGCCGACATGCGGCACATGCACCTCATCGACGAGGAGAGCGGCCTCGTCCTCTGAGGCCGCGACGACGACGGAGGGGGACGACATGGGCGCGGGCAAGGCGATCTGGATCACGGGCGCGGGTACGGGCATCGGCCGCGCGAGCGCGGTGGCGCTGGCCGCCGCGGGCCACAGGCTGGTGCTGACCGGGCGGCGTGCCGCCCCGCTCGAGGAGACCGCCGCGCTGGCGCGCGCGGCGCGGCCCGGGGCCGACGTCGCCTGCATGCCGGGCGACCTCTCGCGGCGCGCCGACGCCGAGGCGATCGTCGCGGCCATCCTCGCGCGCCATGCGCGGCTCGACGCCGTGGTCGGCGCCGCGGGCGTCAACGTGACGAAGCGCATGTGGTCGGAGCTGACGCCGGCCGACATGGACTACCTGCTGGACGGCAACCTCCGCAGCCAGATGTACACGGTCGCCGCCGCCCTGCCCGCGATGCGCGCGCAGAAGGACGGCGTCTTCGCCATCGTCTCGTCGATCGCGGGACGCGTGGTGGGCGCGCTCAGCGGCCCGATGTACACGACGACCAAGCACGGCCTGACCGCGCTCTCGCACGCCATCAACGTCGAGGAATGCGTCAACGGCATCCGCGCATGCGCGATCCATCCCGGCGAGGTCGACACGCCGATGCTCGCGCAGCGCCCGAAGAAGCTGTCCGCCGAGGAACTCGCGACGGTGCTCCGCGCCGAGGACGTCGCCGAGGTCGTGCGCTTCGTCGTCGAGACGCCGGCGCATGTCTGCCTGAACGAGGTCTGGGTCACGCCGACCCACAACCGCGGATACGTCGCGCAGCTCGGCCGCGGCTCCTGACCGCGCGCAGCGCGCCGCCGCCGCGCTTCGGCGATTGACGCTCGCCGGACGCTCTTCCATGTTGCCCGCTTCGGCATCAGGATGGGCGAGGCTGGCGTGGCGACGAGGCGTGTGGCGATCGACATCGGCGGGACCTTCACCGACCTCGTGCTCGAGGACGGGTCGCGGACTTCCACCAAGAAGGTGCTGACCACGCCGCGCGCGCCCGAGGAGGGCGTGATGACCGGCCTGCGCGAGATCCTCGCCGAGGCGGGGCTGCGCGCGGGCGACCTCGACGTCGTGCTGCACGGCACGACGCTCGCCACCAACGCGATCCTCGAGCGCAAGGGCGCGAAGACCGCCCTGGTCGCGACCGAGGGCTTCCGCGACGTCGTCGAGATCGCCTACGAGAGCCGCTACGACCAGTACGACATCTCGATCGAGAAGCCCGAGCCCCTGGTGCCCCGCCACCTGCGCTTCACCGTGCCGGAGCGCGTCGACGCCGCGGGCGGGATCCGCAGGCCGCTCGACGAGGAGGCCGTGCGCGCGCTCGTCCCCGCGCTGCGCCGCGAGGGCATCGGCGCCGTGGCCGTCGCCTTCCTGCATTCCTACGCCATGCCCGACCACGAGGCGCGGGTGCGCGAGATCCTCGCGCGCGAGATGCCCGAGATCTCCGTCTCGCTGTCGAGCGAGGTCTGCCCGGAGATCCGCGAGTACGACCGCACCTCGACCACCATCGCGAACGCCTACGTCCAGCCGCTGATGGCCCGCTACCTCAAGCGCCTGGAGAAGATGCTCGAGGAGGACGGGTTCCGCGGCCCGGTCTACCTGATGACCTCCGGCGGCGGCCTGACCACGCTGGACGCCGCCGCGCGCTTCCCGATCCGCCTCGTGGAGAGCGGCCCGGCCGGCGGCGCCATCCTCGCCTCCTGGCTCGCGATGCAGGCGGGCGAGGACAAGGTCGTCTCCTTCGACATGGGCGGCACGACCGCCAAGATCTGCCTGATCGAGGACGGCCAGCCGCAGAGTTCCCGCAGCTTCGAGGTCGACCGCGCGGCACGCTTCCTGAAGGGCTCCGGCCTGCCGCTGCGGATCCCGGTCATCGAGATGGTCGAGATCGGCGCCGGCGGCGGCTCCATCGCCAAGGTCGACCTGCTCGGCCGGATCGCGGTCGGGCCGCAGAGCGCGGCATCAGAGCCCGGCCCCGCCTGCTACGGCCGCGGCGGCACGAAGCCGACG
>CANMWW010000050.1 GCA_947500965.1 Alphaproteobacteria bacterium | reverse complement strand
TGGGAGCGCGACGACCTGCCCGCGCAGGTTGCCGGGCGCTTCGCGCGCCGGCACGAGGCGCTGTTCACCTACGCGCTTCCCGACCGCATGCCCGTGATGGTCAACGCCTCCGTGCGCGCCACGGGCCGGCTCGACGCCATGCCGCGCGAGGCTGAGCGCGCGGCCTCGGCGCCGGCCGCGTCGCGCGCGTCGCGGCGCGTGCACGCGGGCCGGTGGCGCACCGTGCCCGTCCTCGCGCTCGACGCGCTCGCGCCCGGCCAGCGCGTCGAAGGCCCGGCCATCGTCGAGTCGCCGACGACGAGCGTCATGCTGCTGCCCGGCGACGCGGCGCGCGCGAGCGCGCAAGGCTGGCTCGACGTCGCGATCGGGCAGGCGCGCGGAAAACGCCCCCCGGCGACATGACTCGCCTTGTCACCGCCGCGCGCGGGACGCTAGCGTCGCCCATTCGCGGCGAGGTGCTCGGGGATCGGTGCCTCGCCGGGCCACAAAGGGAGACGACCAGATGAACCACACCATCCGAAGGGGCGCGCAGGCGGCCCTGCTCGCGGGCGCGGCGATGCTCGTCGCCGACGTCGCCGCGGCGCAGAAGTTCGAGTGCGGCCGCAAGGGCGGCAACCTCGTCTTCGCGCAGGAAGCGAAGGCGAACAGCCTCGACCAGCACGTGTCCTCGACGATCTCGACCCGCAACATCGCGATGAACGTCTTCGAATCGCTGATGACGCGCGACGAGAACATGGCGCCGATGCCCGAGCTCGCGGCCGAGGTGACCGAGAGCGCCGACAAGAAGACCTACACGTTCAAGCTGCGCCAGGGCATCAAGTTCCACAACGGCAAGGAGCTGACCTCCGCCGACGTGGCCGCCTCGTTCAGGCGCTACATGCGCGTCGGCAACGACCGCGGCATGTTCGCGATCGTCGAGAAGTTCGAGGCGACCGACCCCTACACCTACGTGCTGACGCTGAAGGCGCCGCAGCCGACCTTCCTCGAGAACCTGAGCTCGTTCAGCGTGCCGGTCGTCATCCACCCGGCCGAGTTCGAGAACGCGCCGGCGCTGCAGCTGCCCGCGATCGGCACCGGCCCCTGGCAGGTCGCCGAGTTCGTCGCCGACAGCCACGCCAGGCTGCGCCGCTACGACGGCTACCAGCCGGACACGCGCTACAACACGACGGACGGGTTCGGCGGCTACAAGGTCGCCTGCCTCGACACGGTCGACATCCGCTTCATCACCGAGCCGGGCGCGCGCGTCGCGGGCCTGGAGACCGGCGAGTTCCACGCCGTCGAGGACGTGCCGGCGAAGTCGCAGCCGCGCCTCAAGGACAACCGCAACATCTCGCTGCTGTCCCTCAAGAACTTCTGGATCCAGATCGCGCTGACCAACACCCAGCTGCCGCCGATGAACAACCTGAACTTCCGCAAGGCGGTGCAGGCTGTCCTCGACATGGACGACATCATGGAGGCGGCGACCGACGGCGCGTACAACCTGAACATCGGGTTCCAGTACCCCGGCCAGGCCTACTACACCGACGTCGGCAAGGAGACCTACAACCAGAAGAACCCGGCGCGCGCGAAGCAGTTCCTCTCGCAGTCCGGCTACAGGAACGAGAAGGTCATCCTGCTGACGAACCGCGACTACCCGAACATGTTCACGGCCGCCACGATGATGGCCGAGCAGATGAAGTCGATCGGCATCAACGCCGAGCTGCTCGTCATCGACTGGCCCGCCTCGGTGAACATGTACCGCGGCCAGGACGACGGCTGGCACCTGTTCTTCACCGGCTGGGGCACCAACTCCTCGCTCGGCGGCGCGGCGGCGCTGCGCTTCTTCATGCCGCCCCTCAGCGAGGCCTACAACCCCAAGACCGGCGAGGAGGACAAGGAGTTCCTCGAGGCCTTCGCGGCCATCGAGAACAGCCCGACCCTCGATGAGCGCAAGGCCGCCTTCGCGCGCGCCCAGAAGCGCGCCCTCGAGAACGCCATGGTCTATCCCTTCGGCTCGCTGACCAAGGTGCAGGCCGTGCGCTCGAACGTGGAGGGCTTCAAGCCCTTCCGCATCCCGCGCATGTCCAACGTCTGGGTCAAGGGCTGACGCAGGACCGGCGCCGGCCCCGACAGGGGGCCGGCGCCACCCCTCCCCGACGCGCGTGGTGACATGGGCAGCTACATCGTCCGCCGACTGCTGCAGAGCATCCCGATCCTCCTGATCGTGAGCCTGATCTCGTTCGGGATCATGAAGCTCGTGCCCGGCGATCCCGCCATCGTCATCGGCGGCCCCAACGCGACGGCGGCGGAGATCGAGAACATCCGCAAGAACCTCGGGCTCGACCGCCCGTTCCACGTCCAGCTGGGCGTGTTCTACTGGAACCTCTTCCAGGGCGACCTCGGCCGCTCGCTGCTCCTCGGCAAGCCCGTGCTCGAGGCGGTGATCGAGCGCGCGCCCATCACCATCTCGCTCTCCATCTACGCGATGGTCCTGACCATCGCCTTCGGCATCGCGATCGGCGTCCTCGCCGCCCTGCGCCAGAACACCTGGATCGACCAGGTCGCGACGACCTTCGCGCTGATCGGGGTCTCGCTGCCGAACTTCTGGCTCGGGCTCGTGATGATCGTCCTGTTCTCGGTGCATCTCGGCTGGCTGCCGACCAACAGCTACGTCGACTTCTCCGACGACCCGGTGCGCTGGCTGCGCCACGCGACGATGCCGTCCGTGGCGCTCGCCATGCTGCAGATCGGGCTGCTCGCCCGCATCACCCGCTCCACGATGCTCGAGACGCTGCGCCAGGACTACATCCGCACCGCGCGCGCCAAGGGCCTGCCCGAGTGGCGCGTCGTCGCCAAGCACGCGATGGCCAACGTGATGATCCCCGTCATCACGGTGATCGGCATCATCCTCTCGGTCCTCATCTCGGGCTCGGTCGTGATCGAGTCCGTCTTCTCGATCCCCGGCATCGGCTCGCTGCTCGGCAACGCGATCCTGAGGCGCGACTACACGATGATCCAGGGCGGGCTGCTCTTCGTGGCGGCCGTGCTGATGCTGCTCAACATCCTCGTCGACATCCTCTACGCCTGGTTCGACCCGCGGGTGCGCTACGATGCCGGGAAGTGACGCGACGATGGACGCGACAGAAGCCCTCCCCAGGCCGCGCGCGACGCCATTCTGGCGGACGCCGACCTTCCGGCGGCTGGTGAGGCACCGGTCCTTCATGATCGGCCTCGTGATGTTCTCGTTCGTGGTGGCGCTCGCCGTCTTCGCGTGGTGGATCGCGCCCAACGACCCGAACCGCACCGCCATCCGGATGCGGTTCAGGCCGCCCCAGCTCGACCGCGTCCTGCTGCTCGGGACCGACAACCTCGGCCGCAACATGCTGAGCCGCATCGTCCATGGCGCGCAGCTCAGCCTGCTGATCGGCCTCGGCGTCGTCCTCCTCAACAGCGTCTTCGGCGTCCTGCTCGGCGCCGTCGCCGGCTACTTCCGCAAGCTCGACGGCCCGATGATGCGCCTCGCCGACGCGCTGATGGCCTTCCCGTCGATCCTGCTCGCGATCGGCATCGCGGCGGCGCTCGGCCCGTCGGCATGGACAGCGGTCATCGCGCTCTCGGTCGTCTACATCCCGCGCACCGCGCGCATCGTGCGCGCCTCGGTCCTGGTGGTCCGCGAGATGGAGTTCGTGCAGGCGGCGCGCGCCTCCGGCGCCGGGCACTGGCGCATCATCTCGCGGCACATCATGCCGAACTGCATGGCGCCGCTGATCGTGCAGCTGAGCTTCATCTTCGCCTACGCCGTGCTGTCCGAGGCGGTGCTGAGCTTCCTCGGCCTCGGCGCCCCGCCGAGCATCCCCAGCTGGGGGACGATGATCAGCGAGGGCCGGACCTACATCCGCGAGGCGTCCTGGCTCACCATCGTGCCGGGCTGCGCGATCGCGCTCACGGTCCTCGGCCTCAACCTCATGGGCGACGGGCTGCGCGACGTGCTCGACCCTCGCCTCAAGATCGAGCAGGGCTGATGGCCGCGCAACCGCTCCTGAGCGTCCGCAACCTGCGCACCGTCTTCGGGACGATGCAGGGCGACGTCACCGCCGTCGACGACGTCAGCTTCGACGTCGTGCCGGGCGAGGTGCTGGGCATCGTCGGCGAGTCCGGCTCCGGCAAGAGCGTGACCGCGCTGTCGATCATGGGCCTCCTGCCGCAGCCGCCCGGCCGCGTCGCCGGCGGCGAGATCCTGTTCGAGGGCCGCGACCTGCTGAAGCTCCCGAAATCCGAGATGCGGCGGATGCGCGGCTCGGCGATCGGCATGATCTTCCAGGAGCCGATGACGTCGCTGAACCCGGTCTTCACGATCGGCGACCAGATCACCGAGACGATCCGCGTCCACGAGCGGATCGGCGCCGCCGCCGCGCGCGTGCGCGGCATCGAGATGCTCGAGAAGGTCGGCATCCCGAGCCCGCAGCGCCGCATCGACGACTTCCCGCACCAGCTCTCCGGCGGCATGCGCCAGCGCGTGATGATCGCCATGGCGCTGTCCTGCTCGCCCAAGCTGCTGCTCGCCGACGAGCCCACCACCGCGCTGGACGTCACCATACAGGCGCAGATCCTCGACCTGCTGCGCGACCTGCAGCGCGAGATGGGCATGGCGATCGTCATCATCACCCACAACATGGGCGTGATCGCGGAGTTCGCGGATCGCGTCGCGGTGATGTACGCGGGCCGCATCGCCGAGGAAGGCCCCGTCGGCCGCATCTTCGACGCGCCGACCCATCCCTACACGGCGGGCCTGCTCTCCAGCACGCCGGACCTGATCGGCGAGGTGCCGCGCCTGCGCACGATCCCCGGCACGCTGCCGAGCCTCTACGAGCTGCCGCCCGGCTGCCGCTTCGCGCCGCGCTGCGGCCGCCGCGTCGAGGCCTGCGAGGCGGGCCGGCCGGCGACGCAGGAGATCGCGCCCGGGCATTTCGCGGCCTGCATCCGCGCGCGCGAGGGGGCCTCGGCATGAGCGCGACCTCCCCCGCCCCGCTGCTGCGCGTCGAGAACCTGACCAAGCACTTCCCGATCACCGCCGGTTTCTTCGTCAAGCGCGAGGTCGGCCGCGTGCGCGCGGTCGACGACGTCAGCTTCCACATCGCGCAGGGCGAGACGCTCGGCCTGGTGGGCGAGAGCGGCTGCGGCAAGTCGACCACGGGCCGCCTCGTGCTCCGCCTCATCGAGCCGACCTCCGGCAAGGTCGAGATCGAGGGCCGCGACATCCTCTCCAGCACCCCGGCCGAGATGCGCGAGCTGCGCAAGGGGATGCAGATCGTCTTCCAGGACCCGTATTCGTCGCTCAACCCGCGCATGACGGTCGAGGAGATCATCCTCGAGCCGCTCTACGTGCAGGGCGCCAGGCCCGGGCCCGAGATGACCCGGCGCGCGCGCAAGCTGCTGGAGACGGTCGGGCTCTCGCCGAACCACGTCGTGCGCTACCCGCACGAGTTCTCGGGCGGGCAGCGCCAGCGCATCGGCATCGCCCGCGCGCTCGCGCCGCAGCCGCGCTTCGTCGTCTGCGACGAGGCCGTCTCCGCGCTCGACGTCTCGGTGCAGGCGCAGATCGTCAACCTGCTGCAGGACCTGCAGGAGGAATTCAGGCTCAGCTACCTGTTCATCGCCCACGACCTCGCGGTGGTGAAGCACATCTCCGACCGCGTGGCGGTGATGTATCTCGGCAAGATCGTCGAGCAGGCGGACAAGGCCTCGCTCTACGCATCGCCCCGCCATCCCTACACGCAGGCCCTGCTCGCCTCGATCCCCGTGCCGAACCCTCGGCTGCGGCGGCCGCGCGCGCGGCTCACCGGCGACGTGCCGAGCGCGATGGCCCCGCCGGCGGGCTGCCGCTTCAACACCCGCTGCCCGCACGCCACCGACCTCTGCCGCACGGTGGAGCCGCCGGCGATCGAGGCGGCTCCCGGCCATGTCGTGGCCTGCCACCACGTCGCCAGCATCCCCGCCGTCTCGCCGCTCGCGCCGCAGCGTTAACGGAATCCCCCGGGATCGGTGCGACGATGCTTCGTCGTCACGTCGAGGTGATTCCAAGGTGAGGCGCTCCGTTTCCTCCATCCTCCTCGCAATCGTACTGGCTGCAGCGTCGCTGGCCGCGTGCCAGCCCGACGGCAGCAGGCCGGCGCTGAACCTCGACCAGGCGCGCCAGGTCACGGCGGAATTCCAGGGCCAGTCCTTCGTCCCGCCGCCGCGCAGCATCACCGACATCACGGCGATCCTGGACCAGCAGAGGCCCGATGCGGCCCGCATCGCCGACCTGTCATCGATGGCGGATGCCCCGCCGCCGCCCGGGCTTGCCGGCGCCGGGCTGGCCGAGTTCCTCTGGCGCCGCTCCATGGCCGCGCAGGAGCTGGGGCGCGCGAACCAGCGCAGGGACGACGCGAAGGCCGGCTACGAGGCGGCGGTCGGCGCGGGCCTGGAGGGCCGCACCCTCGGGCGATACCTGCGCCAATGGGCGGTGGCCGAGCAGCATGCGGGCAATCGCCGCGCGTCGATCGACCTCTTCACGCGGTCCGTGGAGGTCACCGATTCCCCGATCCAGCGCATCCAGTCGCTGCAGAGCATGGTCCAGAGCCTGACCCTGTTCGGCTAACTCGCGTTGGCCCGCGAGAAGCTGGAGGCGATGCGCACGATCCTCGACCGCATGCAGCGAAACCCGAACCTCCCGCCGCATGTCTCCCTCGACGCGCAGCACCAGGTCAGCCGCGCCACCAACGCGGTCGAGATGGCCTCGGGACGCTACGCGGAGGCCGAGCGCGCCGCACGTGCCGCGCTTGCCGCGAACGACCGGCTCCTGGCGCAGGAGGCCAGGCTCGTCGCCGAGGGCCAGGCCGTCCCCAACAGCTTCAAGTACAACGCGTTGTGGGCGCGCAGCGACCTCGCCCGGACCCTCGCCGCCCAAGGCCGCATCCTCGAGGCGGAGATCGAGCAGCGCGCCGTGCTGCTCGGGCGGCTCTCGCTCCAGGGCCGCTATGCGGCGGAGACGCTGCAGGCCGTGACGAGGCTGGGCACGATCATTTCCATGCAGGGCCGGTCGGCCGAGGCCGAGCAGCTCGCGAGGGTGGTCGTCGAATCGCTCGACATGATGAAGTACGATCCTGCGTCTCTGCTCTACACCCAGGCCCTCGGGCTCGCGGCACGCGCGGAGGGGGACCAGGGTGACTGGGAGGCCGCGGCGCGGACCTACGAGGGGCTGCGCCAGCGACTGGCCGGATCGCCCGACGCGCTGCGCGCGAACTTCGACGCCAACCGCCACTGGGGGATGACGGCGCTGCGCACGGGCCGCCTCGACGAGGCGCGGCGCGTCCTCGGCATCGTCGTCGAGGTCCATCGCCAGCGCTTCGGCGACCGCCACTGGGAGACCGCGACCAGCCGCGGCATGCTTGGTGCCGCGCTCGCGAGGTCCGGCGACGTGGCGGGCGCGCTGCGCGAGTTCGACGCGGCGGCGCCGATCCTGCTGCAGGCGTCGCGCCAGTCCGAGGACGAGGAGGGCAGGAACGCCTTCCGCGACACGCAGAACCGGGTGATCTTCGAGGCGATGATGGGCGCGCTGGCGGCCTCCGGCAGGCCGGGCGCGGCCGAGGAGAGCTTCCGCCTCGCCGACGCGATGCGCGGCCAGGGCGTGCAGAGGGCGCTGGCGCAATCCTCGGCACGTGCCTCCGCGGCGGATCCCGCGCTCGCCGACCTCGCCAGGCGCGAGCAGGATGCACAGAAGCAGGTCGGCGCGCTGCAGGCGACGCTCACCGACATGCTCTCGCTCCCCGACCGGGACGAGGCCGCGGCGCGCGCGCTGCGCACGCAGGTGGACACGCTGCGGACCGCGCGCGCGGCGCTGCGCGAGGAGATCGAGCGCCGCTTCCCGGACTATGCCAGCCTCGTCGACCCGCGCCCCGCGACGATCGAGCAGGCGCGCCGCGGCCTGAGGCCCGGCGAGGCCCTCCTGGCGACCTATGTCGGCGTCGACCAGGGCTTCGCCTGGGCCGTGCCGCAGTCGGGCCCGGTCGCCTTCGCCACCATCCCCGCGGGACGGCGCGAGATGAACCAGCTTGTCGCCGGGTTGCGCCGCTCGCTCGACCCGAACGCCGCGACGCTGGGCGACATACCCGCCTTCGACGTCGCCCTGGCGCACAGGCTCTACCAGCTCGTGCTCGCTCCCGTTGCAGCGGGATGGTCCTCCGCGACGACGCTGCTGGTGGTGCCCCATGGCGCGCTCGGCCAGCTGCCCTTCGGCGTCCTCGTGACCGAGCCGGCTCAGGCCCACGCCGATCGCGAGGGCGAGGCGCTCTTCTCGGGCTATCGGGCGACGCCCTTCCTCGCGCGCAAGGTCGCGATCGCCCAGTTGCCCTCGGTTGCATCGCTGGCGTCGCTCCGGTCCCTGCCCCCGCCGCCTGCCGACCGCCGCGCCTTCATCGGCTTCGGCGACCCGTGGTTCAGCCCCGCGCAGATGGCGGAGGCGAAGGCGGAGGGCAATGGCGCGCTGCGCACGCGCGGCGCCGCCGCGCGGCAGCTCCAGACCCGCGCCATGCCGCTCCAGCGCCGCAACGCGCCGGCGACGGCCGGCGCGGCGAGCGCCGAGCTCGGCATGCTGCCCCGCCTGCCGGACACGGCCGAGGAGGTGCGCAGCATCGCCCTGGCCCTGAAGGCCGACCCGGCGGACGTCGTCCTCGGCGCGGCCGCGAACGAGAGGGCCGTGAAGTCGGCAAACCTCGCGGACCGCAGGGTCGTGATGTTCGCGACCCATGGCCTCGTGCCCGGCGACATCAACGGCCTGCTGCAGCCCGCGCTGGCGCTTTCCGCGCCCATCGTCGCGGATGTCGACGGCGACGGATTGCTGACCCTCGAGGAGGTGCTCGGGCTGCGGCTCAACGCCGACTGGGTGGTGCTGTCGGCCTGCAACACCGCGGCCGGCGACGGGGCCGGCGCGGAGGCCATCTCGGGCCTCGGCCGCGCGTTCTTCTACGCCGGCACGCGCGCGCTCCTGGCAACGAACTGGCCCGTGGAGACGACGAGCGCGCGCGCGCTGACGACGGACCTCTTCGCGCGCCAGGCGCGCGACCCCGCCCTCCCCCGGGCCACGACGCTGCAGCAGGCGATGATGGCGCTCGTCGACGGGCCGGGCTACGTCGATCCGGCGACGGGCCGCCCCGCCTTTTCCTACGCGCACCCGATATTCTGGGCCCCCTTCGCCCTCGTGGGCGATGGCGGCGGGACCGGGCCGCGCCAGTCAGCACGTCTCCCGAACGCCGTCGACTGAACGCCACGACAGGAGCAAGCCCATGCGCTCGATCCTCGCCCTCTCCGCACTGCTCGCCACCGCGGCGCCGGCATGGGCCGCCGATCCCTCCGCGATCGTCGAGGACACGAAGGGCAAGGTCGA
>CANMWW010000049.1 GCA_947500965.1 Alphaproteobacteria bacterium | reverse complement strand
TGTTGCGCGCGACGTGCCAGTCATGGGCGCCTTCCCCGCCGGCGAGGCGCACGCGCCCGGCGGAGGCCTTGGCGAGTTCGCCATAGGCGCCGAGCGCGCTCGAGATGAACGGCTCCTCGAGCCAGGTGGCGCGCGTCTTCTCGAGCGCGGGGATGCACTTCGCCGCACGCTCGACGTCGTCCACCCAGATCGTGCCCGCGTCGACCAGCAGGATGCCGTCGGGCCCGAGGCCCTCTCGCGCGGCGACGAGGTGGTCGGCGTCGTACTGGGCGTCCTTCGTGCCGAACGGACCCCAGCCGAACTTCGCGGCGCGGAAGTCCTTCGCGCGGATCGCGCGCGCCTTCTCTAGCGTCTGCTGCGGCGTGTCGCCGAACAGCACCGAGGCGTAGGGGAGCTTGGGATAGGACTTCTTCCAGCCGAGGAGCTTCCAAGCGGGCTCGTCGCGCAACCTGCCGAGCACGTCCCACAGGGCCATGTCGATGCCGGACAGCGTATGCGAGCTCTGCAGCATGTCGGCGCTGCGCGCGCGCACCTTCGCGGCGATGCGCATGATGTCGTCGGGCGTCTCGAGCGGCTCGCCGACGACCGACGCCATCACCGGGTGGCAGGCGCTGTGGGACATCGGCGCGACGAGGCCGGCGATCGACGGCAGCGGCGATGCCTCGCACTCGCCCCAGCCGACCTTGCCGCCCGCGACCACGCGCACGACGCAGGCGTCCTGGCTGCCGTCCCCGACATCGTCGATCCGCGGCATCGCGAGGTAGAAGAAGTCGACGGACTCGACGGTCGTCCTTGCCATGGCCGGCTTTTCCTCCGCATGTTTCGCCCACGCGCCGAAGCGGCGACACGGGGGAGACGCCATGAAGATTACCGCAGTCGAGACGATCCAACTCGAGGAATTTCCCAACATCCTCTGGCTCCACCTGCATACCGACGAGGGCCTCGTCGGGCTCGGGGAGAGCTTCTTCGGCGTCGACGCGACCGCCGCCTACCTGCACGGCACCGCGGCGCCGCAGCTGATCGGGCGCGACCCGCGCGAGATCGACCGCATCAGCCACGTCCTGCGCAACCACTACCTCGGCTTCGCCGGGCCGGGCGCCGAGATGCGTGGCACATCCGCGGTCGACATCGCGCTCTGGGACATCTGGGGCCAGTCGGTCGGGCACCCGATCCACCAGATGCTCGGCGGCCTCAGCCGCCCGAAGATCCGCATCTACAACACCTGCGCCGGCTACCAGTACGTGCGCTCGAGCAAGGGCCAGCTCACCGACAATTTCGGCCTCGCCAGCAAGGCCGGTCCCTACGAGGACCTCGACGCGTTCCTCAACCGCGCCGACGAGCTCGCCCATTCGCTGATGGAGCAGGGCATCACGGCGATGAAGATCTGGCCTTTCGACTACGCGGCCGAGGCGACCAATGGCTGCTACCTGGGCGCCGACCAGCTCGCGCGCGCGGTCTCTCCCTTCGAGAAGATCCGCAAGGCGGTAGGCAACCGCATGGACGTCATGCTGGAGCTGCATTCGCTGTGGAACCTGACCGGCGCCAAGCAGGTCTTCCGCGCGGCCGAGCCCTTCGAGCCGTTCTGGTTCGAGGACCCGGTCAAGATGAACAACCTCGACGCCGTGGCCGAGCTCGCGCAGTACACGCGCATCCCGATCACCGCGAGCGAGACGCTCGCGACGCGCTACGCCTTCCGCGAGCTCATGGCGAAGAAGGCCGCGGGCATCGTGATGCTGGACCTCGCCTGGTGCGGGGGCATCAGCGAGGCGAAGAAGATCGCGACGATGGCCGAGGCGCACCACCTGCCGGTCGCCCCGCACGACTGCACGGGGCCGATCACGCTGATCTCCTCGATCCACCTTTCGCTCAACTGCCCCAACGCGCTGATCCAGGAGACGGTGCGCGCCTACTACACCGGCTGGTACAAGGACCTGGTCACCGACCTGCCGCGCATCGAGAAGGGCGAGGTCTACCCGATGACGAAGCCCGGCCTCGGCACGAAGCTCCTGCCGGACATCGCGAAGCGCAAGGACGCCATCGTGCGGCGCACCACGGAGGCGTGATCGGACCGGCCCCGCGGGTTTCGCGGGGCGGAACGAAGGCCGGGGAGCGCGATCTCGGGTCGCTCTGGCATCCCTGCAACGGAGCGGCATGGTTTTCCGCCCCGCGGAACGTGCCCGTGTTGCACGTCGATCCGATAACGGACAACCTTCCGTCGTCACGGCCGGTCCGCAGCCGCGGGCGGCCGCAACGACGGAGGGGGAAATGAAACTACGTCTTGGCGCATGGGCGCGCGGTGCCGCGCTCGCCGCGGCGATGGCCGCCCTCGCGGGGGCCTCGGAGGCGCAGACGGTGCTGCGCCTCGTGCCTCACGCGGACCTGAAGATCCTCGACACGACCTGGACCAATGCGCTCATCACGCGCAACCACGGGCTCATGGTCTACGACACGCTCTTCGCGCTCGACAGCAAGATGCAGCCGAAGCCGCAGATGGTGGAGAGCTTCTCCACCAGCGCGGACGGCATGACCTGGACGTTCAGGCTGCGCGCCGGCCAGAAGTTCCACGACGGCTCGCCCGTCACCGCGGCCGACGCCGTCCAGTCGCTGCGCCGCTGGGCCGCGCGCCGCGTCGATGGCACGGCGATGATGGCGGCCGCGAAGTCTCTCGAGGCGAAGGACGAACTGGCCTTCGAGCTTGCGTTCAAGGACCGCTTCGTGCCGGTCCTCGAGACGCTGGCGAACCCCGTCCTGCCGACCTTCGTGCTGCGCGCGAAGGACGCCATGGGCGATCCGTTCCAGCAGCAGAACTGGGACGAGGTCGTCGGCTCCGGCCCCTTCACCTTCGACAAGAAGGAATGGCAGCCCGGCGCCAAGGTCGTCTACCGCAAGTTCAGGGACTACCGCGGCCGCGACGAGGCGCCCGACGGCTTCGCGGGCGGCAAGCCCGTCCATGTCGACGTCGTCGAGTGGCGCATCCTTCCCGACCAGGCGACGGCGCTGCAGGCGATCCAGCGCGGCGAGGTCGACATCCTCGACGGGCCGCAGGTGGACCTGCTGCCGCTCGTCGCGGGAAGCCGGACCGTGCGCGTGGTCACGCTCGACCCGATGGGCTGGCAGGGTCTGGTGCGCCCGAACGCGCTGCATCCGCCCTTCGACAACCCGAAGGCGCGTCAGGCGATCGCGCTCAGCATCGACCAGAACGCCACCCTCGCGGCGATCGTCGGCGACCAGCCGCTCAAGAAGACCTGCGTGGCGATCCTGGTCTGCGGCTCGCCGAACGAGACCACGGTCGGCGCGGAGGGCTTCGGCAAGCCCGATCCGGCGCGTGCGCGGGCTCTCCTCGCCGAGGCTGGCTACAAGGGCGAGCCGGTCGTCGTCATGGCACCGACGGACATCCCGATGCTCAACGCCATCGGACAGGTCGCGGCGCAGAGCATGCGCGAGGTCGGCTTCAACGTCGACCTGCAGCTCATCGACTGGGGCACGCTGTCGACGCGCCAGCAGCGCAAGGACAAGCCGGGGGCGGGCTCGCCGGGCTGGAACGTCTACGTCACCGCGGCGCCGGGCCTGCTGTTCTTCAACCCGCTGACCAACTTCGCGATGGCGACGCCCTGCGACGGCAAGAACTGGAACGGCTGGACCTGCGACGAGGAGCTGGAGCGAAGGCGCGTCGCGTTCGCGACGGCCTCGGCCGGCGAGCGCAAGGCAGCCGTGGAGGCGATCCAGCGCCGATACTACGAGGTGATGCCGTTCATCTCGACCGGGCAGCACCTCGCGCCGAAGGTGATCAGCAACGCGATCACCGACGTGCCGCCGGGCTTCGAGCTCTCGGTGTGGGGGCTGAAGAAGAAGTAGCCCGGGGAAGGGGCGCGCGCGGCGGCCGCGAGGCCGTCGCGCACGCCGCCCCGCGGCGAGGGAGGGGCAGCACGTGACGAGCTTCATCATCGGGCGCCTGATGTCGGCGGTGCCGGTGCTCCTCGTGGTCTCGCTGGTGGTGTTCGGGCTCATCCACGTGAGCCCGGGCGACCCGGCGGCGATCATCGCCGGCGACCTCGCGACGCCGGAGGAAGTCCGCCGCATCCGCGAGAAGCTTGGCCTCGACGAACCCTTCCTCGTCCAGTACACGCGCTGGCTCGGGCGCATCGCCGCGGGCGACCTCGGCACCTCGATCTTCTCCAACCTCAAGGTCGCGACGCTGATCGGGCAGCGCGTCGGACCCACGATGGCGCTGGCCGGCACGACGCTCGCCTGGGTCCTGATCTTCTCGGTGCCGCTCGGCATCCTGGCCGCCGTGCGGGCGCGCAGCTGGGTGGACCGCTCGGTGATGGCGCTCTCGGTCTTCGGCTTCTCCGTCCCGTCCTTCGTCGTCGGCTACCTGCTGATGTACGGCCTTGCGGTGAAGCTCGCGTGGTTCCCGGTGCAGGGCTACGAGCCGCTCTCGGCGGGGATCGGCCCGTTCCTCATGCACCTCGCGCTCCCGAGCGTCACGCTCGGCCTCGTCTACACCGCGCTGATCGCGCGCATGACGCGCTCGAGCCTGCTCGACGTCCTCGCGAAGGACTACATGCGCACGGCGACCGCCAAGGGCATCGCGCCGCGCCGCGTCCTCTTCGTCCACGCGCTCAAGAACGCCGCGGTGCCGATCGTCACGACGATCGGCATGGGCGTCGCGCTGCTGATCGGCGGCGTGGTCATAACGGAGACCGTCTTCGGGATCCCCGGCCTCGGGCGCCTGACCGTCGACGCGATCCTGCGCCGCGACTACCCGGTCATCCAGGGCGTGCTGCTGTTCTTCTCGTTCAGCTACGTCGCGGTGAACCTGCTCGTCGACCTGATCTACCTCGCGGTCGACCCGCGCATCCGGTACTGAGCCGATGGGCGGCGCCACGGCCACGACTGGCAGGCTCGGTGCGGCGCTGCGCTTCGCGCGGCGCAACAAGGCCGCCGTGGCCGGCGCCGTGGTGCTGCTCGCGATCGTCCTGGTGGCGATCGCCGCGCCGCTGCTCGCGACCGGGAACCCGCTCTCCATCAACCCCCTGCGCAGGCTGCGACCGCCCTCGGCGGCGTTCTGGTTCGGCACCGACCACCTGGGCCGGGACCTCTGGAACCGCGTCCTCTACGGCGCGCGCGTGTCGCTCCTCGTCGGCGGCGCGGTCGCGGGCATCAGCATGTCCGTCGGCCTCGTGATCGGCCTGGTCGCCGGCTATGTCCGGAGCATCGACGCGGTCGTGATGCGCGTCATGGACGGCCTGATGGCCATCCCCTCGATCCTGCTCGCCGTGGCGCTCATGGCCCTCACGCGCGCGAGCGTGACCAACGTGATCGTCGCGATCTCGGTCGCGGAGATCCCGCGCGTCGTCCGGCTGGTGCGCTCCCTCGTGCTGACGCTCCGCGACGAGGTCTATGTCCAGGCGGCGATCTCGAGCGGCACGCGCCTGCCGAGGATCCTGCGGCGCCACATCCTGCCCAACGTGATGGGCCCGGTGCTGGTCCAGGGCACCTACATCTTCGCCGCAGCCATCCTGATCGAGGCAGCGCTGTCCTTCCTCGGCGCGGGCACGCCCTCGAACGTGCCGAGCTGGGGCAACACGATCTCCGAGGGCCGGCCGTTCTTCCTGCTGGCGGCGTGGATCGTGATCATCCCGGGCATGTTCCTGTCGGCCACGGTGCTGGCGGTCAACCTGCTCGGCGACGGCCTGCGCGACGCGCTCGATCCGCGGCTCTCGCGCCAGCTCTGAGCCGGGCGCCGCCCCGCCTCAGCGCGCGCGCAGCGCCGTGAGCGAGAGGTCGAGGCGCCGTCGCTCGACGCCGCCGGCGTCGCGCAGCGCGATCGTGACGCGCCGGGCTTCCCAGTCGATCTCGACCGTGCCGAAATTCACCTCGCCCAGCGGCTCGCCGAGGCGGTTCGGGCCGGCCTCGTCGGACCGGTAGGACTTGGTGAGGCCGCTCGAGGTGACGTCGTGGAGCGGGTAGGGCAGGCCGGCCTCCTCGCGGTAGATCGCGCCGAGGTGCCGGTCGCCGGAGAGGAAGACGACACCCGCGGCGCCGGTCGCGCCCACGAGGCCGAGCAGCCGGTCGCGCTCGCGCGGCAGGTTGCCCCAGCGCTCCCAGCCATGGCCCTCGGCGAGGACCTGGATCGACGACACGACCAGGCGCAGCTCCGCCGGACGGCGCAGCTGGCGCTCGAGCCACGCCCACTGGGCGTCGCCCAGCATGGTCTTCGCGGGGTCGTCGTCGGGCAGGTAGCGCTCGCGGCCGGGCGCGCCGCGGCGGTCCGTGCGCCGCAGCGGCGAGCGGAACCAGCGCGTGTCGAGCAGGATGACCTGCACGCGCTGGCCCTCCGGGCCGAAGGTCATCGCGTGGTAGAGGCCCTCGCGCCTGCGCCGCGGATCGTCCTCCGGCACGCCCCAGAAGGCGCAGAAGATGTCCTTGCTCGCCTGCTTCCAGGGGAACTCGGCGCCTGCGTCGTTGCGGCCATAGTCGTGGTCGTCCCAGATCGCCATGACCGGGAGCTCGCGCTTCATGCGCGCGAAGCCAGGGTTGCGGTCGGCGGCCTCGTAGGCGGCGCGCAGCTCGCGCATCGACGACGAGCGCACGTCGCCATAGACGTTGTCGCCGGCCATGACCATCAGGCCGGGACGGAATTCGTGCACCGCGTCCCAGGCGCGCTGGTCGTCGTCCTGGTCGCAGCACGATCCGAAGGCGATGCGCGCCAGCGGCGCGCGTGACGGCTGCGGCGTCGCCGCCCCCGCGCCGGCCGCGACCAGGGGGGAAGCGAGGGCCGCGGCGACGAGGTGCCTGCGGCGGAACCCGGCGCGACCGCCGCTGCGCGCGAATCGATCATGGACCATGCGCGGATTCTTCGCAGGGGCGCGCGGGCTGCGCTAGTCTTGCCCGGGAAGGGTCGACGAGGGGAGGGGTTCCGCATGTCGAAGACGGGTCGGAAGGTCGCCGCCAGCGGCGGTCGCAAGGATTGCCGCATCGAGCGCATCGACGTGCATGTCGTCGACGCACGCTGGCGCAACTTCGTCTTCGCGCATGTCCACACCGACGACGGGATCTCGGGCGTCGGCGAGGGGTCCTGCGAGTTCCAGCCGCAGATGGTGGCGGCGGGCATCGAGATGCTGGCGCATCGCGTCGTCGTCGGGCAGTCGGCCTTCCAGATCGAGAAGCTCTGGCAGGAGATGTTCCGCAACGAGTTCGCGCGCGGCAGCCCCTACCTCAACAGCGCGATCGGCGCGATCGAGCAGGCGCTCTGGGACATCGTCGGCAAGGCGCTCGGCCGCCCCGTCCACGACCTGCTCGGCGGGCGCATCCACGAGCGGCTTCCCGCCTACGCCAACGCCTGGTACGGCGCCGGCTCGAAGGTGGCCGACATCGCGCGCGCCGCGAAGGCCGTCGCGAGGAAGGGCTATCGCGGCCTCAAGCTCGATCCCTTCACCAATGCCGGTCGCGACCCGGATTCGCGGCTGGTCGCGAAGGCCGTCGAGATCATCGGCGCCGTGCGCGACGCGGTGGGCCCCCATGTCGAGATCCTGATCGACTGCCATGGGCGCTTCAGCCCGGGCAGCGCGGTCGCCGCGGCGCGGGCGCTCGAGCCCTTCGACCTCTACTGGTTCGAGGAGCCGTGCGACCCGGAGAACGTGGGCGCGCTGCAGAAGATCGGCCGGTCGATCAAGACGCGCCTCGCCACGGGCGAGCGCTGCTACACCAAGTACCACCTGCAGGCGCTGCTCGCGACCAACGACGTCGACGTGCTGCAGCCCGACATCATCCATGTCGGCGGGATCCTGGAGTCGAAGAAGATCGCCGCGATCGCCGACGCCTCCTACATCCCGGTGTCCTTCCACAACCCGTTTGGCCCCGTGGCCACGGCCGCGGCGGTGCAGCTCGACGCCTGCACGACCAACATCATCATGCAGGAATCCTTCTGCGAGTACTGCGTGCCCTGGCGCTTCGACCTGCTCGAGCACGCGCCGCGCCCCGTCGGCGGCCACTACGACTTCAGCGACCGCCCGGGCCTCGGCGTCGGCGAGTTCGTGGTCGATGTCGCGAAGGCGCATCCCTACAACAAGGACGCATTCCTGCCGATGTGGTCGGAGGCATGGGCGCGCAAGTTCTGAGCCGCGCCAGGCACATGGAGGCGACGCGATGGACAAGCTGAGGGTTGCGATCTCGCCCGACGTGGTGAGCAAGGACGGCCGGCCGATCTACGATCCGTCGGTCCTGTCGATCCTCGACCACCCCCGGATCGAGTGGTCCTACCTCGAGGAGCCAGTGGCGGAGGTCACGCCCGGGTTCGCGGCGCGCTACGACGCGCTCTGCGCCATGCTCGAGCGCGTGGTGCCCGCGGGCCTCGGGCGCGCGGACCAGCGCCTGCGGCTCGTCTCGCGCTTCGGGGTCGGCTACGACACGGTCGACGTGCCGGCCTGCACCGCCGGGGGCGTGATGCTGTCGATCGCGCCCGACGGCGTGCGGCGGCCGGTGGCGACCAACGTCATCACCTTCGTGCTGTGCCTCGCGCAGAAGCTGTTCCTGAAGGACAGGCTCACGCGCGAGGGGCGCTGGGCGGAGAAGACCAGCCACATGGGCATGGGCCTGACCGGGCGGACGCTCGGCCTCGTCGGCGTGGGCAACATCGGCGCCGAGGTCTTCCGGCTCGCGATGCCCTTCGAGATGAAGCACGTCGCCTACGACCCCATGGTCCGGCCCGAGCAGCTGCGCGGGCTGAACGTGGAGCTCGTCGGCAGCCTCGACGAGGTGATGCGCCGCTCGGACTTCGTCTCGATCAACTGCCCGCTGAGCGCGTCGACGCGCGGGCTGATCGGGGCGCGCGAGATCGCGCTGATGAAGCCCACGGCCTACATCATCAACACCGCGCGGGGCCCGATCATCCAGGAGCGCGCGCTCCACGAGGCTCTTGCCGCGGGCCGCATCGCGGGTGCCGGGCTCGACGTCTTCGAGGTGGAGCCGACGCCCCGGGACAACCCGATCCTGGCGCTCGACAACGTCATCGTCACGCCGCACGGCCTGTGCTTCACGGACGAGTGCTTCACCGGCATCGCCCGCAACACCTTCGAGGCGGTGCGGGCGCTCGCCGATGGCGTCGCGCCGAAATACGTCGTCAACCGCGAGGCGCTGAAGCATCCGGCGCTTTCCCACCTGCGAACCTGAAGGAGACACGAGATGCGCGACAACCCGGTCAAGGCGAAGATCGCCGCTGGCGGCCATTCCTTCGGCGCCATGATCTTCGAGTTCTTCACCCCGGGCATCGCCCAGATCTGCAAGGCGGCGGGGGCGGAGTTCATCCTCTACGACATGGAGCACACGGCGATCAGCACCGAGACGCTGCGCCAGCAGATGGCGCTGTGCCGCGGCCTCGGCATCGCGCCCTTCGTGCGCGTGCCGGCGACCGAGTACGACTTCATC
>CANMWW010000048.1 GCA_947500965.1 Alphaproteobacteria bacterium | reverse complement strand
GGGTCCATGCCGAGCTCCTGCGCGAGGATGTCGATCGTCGACTCCACCGCCCAGGCCGAGATCGGCGCGCCCGGCGCGCGATAGGCCGCGACCTTCGGGCGGTTGGAGACGACGTCGAAGCCCTCCACCTTCACGTTGTCGATGTCGTAGCAGGCGAAGCTGCACATCGAGGCCGGGCCCACCGGCGAGCCCGGGAACGCGCCGGCCTGCAGCGCGAAGGTCGCGTCGGCGGCGACGATGCGCCCGTCGCGCGTGGCGCCGAGCTTGACGCGCATCGAGCTGCCCGAGGTCGGGCCGGAGGCGCGGAACACCTCCTCGCGCGTCATCACCATCTTCACCGGGCGGCCGGCCTTCTGCGACAGGCGGATGGCGACCGGCTCAAGGTACACGACCGTCTTGCCGCCGAAGCCGCCGCCGATCTCCGCGGCCATGACGCGGATCTGCGATGTCTCGAGGCCGAGCAGCCGGCTGCAGAAGCCGCGGACCTGGAAATGGCCCTGCGTGGTGGTCCAGAGCTGGACCTGGCCGTCCTCCGCCGCGCTGGCGAGGCAGGCATGCGGCTCGATGTAGCCCTGGTGGACCGGCGCGGTGCGGAAGCGCCGCTCGACGACGACCTCCGCCGCGGCGAAGCCCTTCGCGGCGTCGCCCTTGGCGAAGTCGATGCGCTTGGCGACGTTCGACGGCTCGGTCGGCTTCGGCTCGACGCCGTCGGTGCGCAGGTGGTCGTGCAGGATCGGGGCGCCGGGCTTCATCGCCTCCTCGACGTCGACCACGTGCGGCAGCACGCGGTAGCGCACGTCGATGAGCTTGAGCGCCTCGCGCGCGATCGCGTCGGTGGTCGCGGCGACCGCGGCCACGGCATGGCCGTGGTAGAGCGCCTTCTCGCGCGCCATGACGTTGCGCGTGACGTCGCGCAGGTTCACCTGCATCTCGCCCGCGGGGACGATGCGGTTCTCCTGCTCGCCGAAGTCGGCGGAGGTGACGACGGCCTTCACGCCGGGCAGCGCGGCGGCCTTCGAGGCGTCGATCGACTCGATGACCGCATGGGCGTGCGGGCTGCGCAGGACGCGGCCCACGAGCTGTCCAGGCATGTTCCAGTCGGCGCCGAAGCGCGCGCGGCCGGTGACCTTGTCGGCGCCATCGGGACGGCTGGGGCGGGTGCCGACGACCTTGAACTGGCGAGCGCTCATCGCGAGGTCTCCTTCATTTCGGCGGCCACTTCCATGACCGCGCGGACGATCTTGTCGTAGCCGGTGCAGCGGCAGAGGTTGCCGGCCAGCCAGTAGCGGACCTCCGTCTCGGTCGGGTCCGGGTTGCGGTCGAGCAGGGCCTTCGAGGCGACGAGGAAGCCCGGCGTGCAGACGCCGCATTGCAGCGCCGCCATCTCGACGAACTTCTTCTGCAGCGGGTGCAGCTGGTCCCCGTGCGCGAGGCCCTCGATCGTGCCGATGCTGCGGCCCTCCATCTCGGCGCCGAGCGCGAGGCAGGCGCAGGTCAGCCGGTCGTCGACCGTCACGCTGCACGCGCCGCAGTCGCCGGAGCCGCAGCCTTCCTTGCTGCCTGTCAGGCCGAGCTGGTCGCGCAGCACGTCGAGCAGCGTCTGGGTCGGCTCGCAGAGGAACTCGACCGGCTCGCCGTTGACGGTGGCGGAAACATGGATCCTCGACATGGCTCAGTGCCCTCCTGCGCGCTTGGCGGCGACGAGTGTGGCGCGCCTGAGCAGCACCCCCGCGATCTTGGTACGGTAGGCGATCGTGCCGCGCTTGTCGTCGATCGGGCGGCAGGCGGCGCGGCAGGCCGCCGCGGCCTTCTCCAGCGCGGCGTCGTCGAGCCGCGAGCCCGCGAGCGCGGCGCCCGCGGCCTCGACCAGCATCACGGTCGGCGCGACGGCGCCGAGGCCGACGCGCGCGGAGACGCAGGTATCGCCCTTCATCGTCAGGCTGACGCCGCACCCGACGACGGCGATGTCCATCTCCGTGCGCGGGATCAGCCGCAGGTAGGCGTCGCCGGAGCCGGGCGGGCGCGCGGGCAGCGCGATCGAGACGAGGATCTCGCCGCGCTCGAGCGTCGTGCGCCCCGGGCCGGCATGGAGCTTCTCCACCGGCAGCTCGCGGCGCCCCTTCGGGCCCTGGACGGTCAGGATCGCGCCGGCGGCCACCAGCGCGGGAGCGCTGTCCGCGGCGGGCGAGGCGTTGCAGAGGTTGCCGCCCGCCGAGGCGCGGCCCTGCACCTGCTTCGAGCCGATGAGGTTGATGGCCTCGACGACGCCCGGCCAGGCGCGCTGCAGGGCGGCGTGCTCGCCGATCTCCGCGGCGTTGACCGCGGCGCCGATGCGGAAGCCGCCGGCCTCCTCCACGATCGTGGTCATCTCCGCGATCCGCTTCACGTCGACGATGGCGCCGGGCGCCAGGCTGCCCGCGCGCATCTGCACGAGCAGGTCGGTGCCGCCCGCGAGGATGCGGGCCGCGCCGCCGGACGCGGCCATGAGCCCCACCGCCTCGTCGATGCTGCGCGGCGCCGCGTAAGTCGTCTGCTGCATGTCCTTCCCCCGATGCCGGCGCCCCCTCGGGTCGCCACGCCGGAAGGGTAAGCCCGCGAAGGGCCGATGGTCGAGTGCCGTCGTCCTGCGCGGTTCCGTCGCGCGCGCGGGGCTGCTACGCATGGCGCCGTGAGCGTCGCGCCAGACATCCGGGCGTCCCGCATCGTCGGCTGCACGCTGCTGCACCAGGTGCTGGTCTCCGCGATCGCCGCCGCGATCCCCGTCGCGATGCCCGAGCTCGTGCGCGAGGCCGGGCTGTTCGAGGGGCTCGCGGGGCTCTACGCGCTGTCGATGTATGCCGGCGCGGTCGCCGCGACGCTGTGCAGCGAGCGCGTGTTCCGCGGTCTCGGC
Organism: Alphaproteobacteria bacterium; assembly: GCA_947500965.1. Classification (GTDB taxonomy): domain Bacteria; phylum Pseudomonadota; class Alphaproteobacteria; order CACIAM-22H2; family CACIAM-22H2; genus CAIOSQ01. The sequence continues at coordinate 6,630 of CANMWW010000048.1, read as the reverse complement.
CCGGCGCGCGCGAGCGCGATCGCCGTCGTCCTCTCCGCCTGCGGCCTTCTCCTCTTCGTGCCGCTCGGCGTCGCGGGCTTCGTCCTCGGCGGCCTCGCGATCGGGCTGGGCTACGGGCCGGTCTCGCCCGCGGGCTCGTACATGATGGCCAGCATCGTCGGGCGGAAGGACCTCAACCTCGTCTTCTCGATCCGCCTGGCGGGCGCGCCGCTGGGCGTGCTCGCCGCAGGGCTATGCGTGCCGCCGCTCGTCGCCGCGCTGGGCTGGCGCGGCGCCCTCGCCGCGCTTGCCTGCGCGCTGGCGGTGCCGGCCATGGCGACGCTGGGCTTCGCGCGCCGCCTCGACGCGACGCTGCCCGCGGTCGCGCCGCCGACGGGCGGCATGCTCGGCGCCGCGCGCGAGGTCTTCGCGCATGGCGCGCTGCGCTGGCTCGTCGCCACGTCGTTCCTGTTCTCCGCGATGCTCGCCACGCTCAACGCCTTCGTGCCGACGGTAGCGAGCGCGCTTGGCGGGCTCGACCTCGCGCGTGCCGGGCTCTGCGCGGTCGCCGCGCAGGTCGCGTCGATCTGCGCGCGCCTTGCCTGGGGCATGGTCGCCGACCGGCTGCTGAACCCGGCGGCGACGCTCGCGCTGGTCGGCGCGCTGATGGCGGCGGCGACGCTCGCGCTCGGCCAGGTCGACCGCGACACCGGCTTCGCCGCGATCCTCGCCGCCAGCGCCTTCATGGGCGCGACGGCTGGGGGCTGGGGCGGCGTGGTGCTCGCGCAGGCCGCGCGGCTGGCACCGCCGGGACGCGTCGGACGGATCGCCGGCGGCGTGATGGTCTACAACTACCTCGGCGTCATGCTCGGGCCGCCCGTGGTCGGCCTCGTCCTCGCCGCCACCGGCAGCTTCCCCGTCGCGCTCGCGACGGTCGCGGCGGTCGGCCTCGCCGGCGCGATCGCGGCGCTGCGGCTGCCACGCTGAGCGCGGTTCAGGCCGGGCGCTGGTATTCCCAGCGCTGCGTCGGCTTGCCCTCGAACTCGAAGGTCCCGGAGAGGCGCGCGCCCAGCTTGCGCGCGACGCGCGCCGAGGCGTCGTTGCCGACCTTCACGAGGCTCGCCAGCGTCGCGTGCCCGCCCTCGCGCCATGCCCAGTCGCGCACCGCGGCGGCGGCCTCCTGCGCGAAGCCCTGGCCCCAGCACGCGCGCGCGATCATGTAGGCGAGCTCGGGCTCGGGCCAGCCCGGCTGCGCGTTGACGCCGCAGCGGCCGACCACGGCGCCGTCCCCGGCGCGCGTCACCGCGAACCAGCCGCCGCGGCCGAGCGCGTGCGCGCCGGTCCACATGCACAGCTGCGCCCAGGTCAGCGCGGGATCGCGCGGCTTGCCGTCGCCGAGGAAGCGCATCGTCTCCGCGTCCGCGTGGATCGCGCAGACGGGCTCGTAGTCCGCGCCGCGGAACCCGCGCAGCACGAGGCGCGCGGTGCGCAGCTCCGGGATGGCGACGCGCGTGGGCGACGCCATCCCGGGCGGCGGCGCGGCGGGCGGCGCGTGGCGCCAGACCTGCGCCTTGATGCCCATGATCGTCGTGTCCGCCTCGCGCGTGGCGCCGAGCCCGCGCGCGACCGCGATCGACGCCTCGTTCTCCGGCCGGATGAAGCTGACGAGGCCGGACAGGCCGAGCGCGGCGCCGGCCCAGTCGCGCACGGCGCGCGCGGCCTCGGTGGCGAAGCCGCGCCGCTGCGCGGCCGGGGCGATGGCGTAGGCGATCTCCGGGCAGGGCCAGGACGGCGGGCTCAGCACGCCCGCGTGGCCGACCAGGACGCCCTGGTGCTCGACCGCGAAGAGGCCGTGCCCGCGCATCGCCCACTGGCCCAGCGCGCGCGCCATCGCCTCCCAGCTCTCCGCCTCGTCGCGCGGCTTGCCGGTGCCGAGGAAGCGCGCGACCGAGGGATCGCCCAGCATCGCCGCATAGGCGGGCAGGTCATCGGCGCGGAAGGCGCGCAGAAACAGGCGCTGCGTGCGCAGGGTCGGGATCTCGAAGCCGGTCATCGCGGGTTTCTCCGTGCGGGGCGCGCCGTCGTCAGCGCTTCTCGAAGTCGGTCTTCTCGTCGACAGGCAGCTTCTGGAGCAGGCGGCGCAGCGAATCCAGCCCCATCTCGATCGCGCCGAGGCGCACCCAGTCGCGCCCGCCGAGGATGCGCGCCTCGCGCGTCGCGATGCCCTTGGCCGTCGCGACCGCGATGCGCACCGTGCCGCCGAGGTCGATGCGGTCGCCGCCCTCGTCCAGCTCGACCAGCATGGCAAGGCCATGCGTGGCGGCGGCGCGGCGGCGCGCGGCCTCGGCGAGGAAGGCGACGGAGACGAGCGAGAGGTCCGCCACCGCGCCAGGCTCGGTGACGCCAAGCGCCGCGCGCAGCTGCTCGGGCGTGCGCCCGCAGACCGCGCGGCGGAACACCTTCTCCGCGCCCGGCAGGTGCGCGAGGCGCCCGGCCATCTGGCCGCCCGTGAAGCCCTCGACGATGGCAAGGCTCGCCTCGGCGCGGACGAGCTCGTCGACGACGACGCCCTCGAGCGTCTGGTCGTCCTCCGCGACGACGAAGTTGCCAAGGCGCCTGCGCACCTCGGCCTGCACCGGGGCGAGCTTGCGCTCGACATCCTCCCTGTCGCGACCGCGCACCACGAGCTTGGTCTCGAGCTGGGGGTAGTGGGCGCGGAAGCCGAGCTTCACGCCGCCGCCGACGATCGTCTCGACGCCGGCGAGCAGCGTGTCGGCGCGCGCCTCGCCGATGCCGTAGGAGTGGAAGCGCTTGAGGTGGATCGTGCCCGGCGACCCGGCGCGCGCGAGCAGCCGCGGGATCACCTGCTCCTCGAGCATGCGTCGCATCTCGCGCGGCACGCCCGGGGTGAAGAAGAAGCGCGAGCGCCCGACATCCAGCGCGAAGCCGCAGGCCGTGCCGATCGGGTTGTCGAGCACCTCCGCGCCGCGCGGCAGCATCGCCTGCTTGCGGTTGCTGGGCGGCATGGCGCGCTGGCGGCGCTCGAAGAACTCGGTCATGCGCGCGAGCCAGCCCTCGTCGAGGGCAAGGTCGACGCCCGCGGCCTTCGCGGCGATCTCCTGCGACAGGTCGTCGACGGTGGGCCCCAGGCCGCCATTCACGACCACCGCGTCCGCGCGCCGCCCCGCGCGCTGGAAGGCGTCGAGCAGCTGCTCGCGGTCGTCGCCCACCGTCGTGCCCCAGAGCACCTGGAGGCCGACATCCTCGAGCCGCTGCGATATCAGGCTGAAGTTGCTGTTGACGATCTTGCCCGTGAGGACCTCGTCGCCCGTGCAGATGACCTCGACGCGCATGCGACCTCCGCGACCGTCTTCACGCGCCCGCGGCGGCCAGCGGGCCTGGGGGCGCGCCGACGTCGCGCAGGTGGCAGGCGACATGCTGCCCCGGCGCCACCTCGCGCAGCGGCGGGTCCTCGCTCCGGCAGCGCGCGACGGCGTAGGGGCAGCGCGTGTGGAAGCGGCATCCGGGCGGCGGGTTGGCGGGGCTCGGCACGTCGCCCTGCAGGACGACGCGGCGGCGCCTGCGCGCGGGATCGGGGATGGGCGCGGCGGAGAGCAGCGCCTCGGTGTAGGGATGGAGCGGCTGGCGGAACAGCGCGCGCTTGTCGGCGAGCTCGACGATGCGGCCGAGATACATGACCGCGATGCGGTGGCTGATGTGCCGCATCACCGCGAGGTCGTGGCTCACGAACAGGAAGGCGAGGCCGTACTCCTCCTGCAGGTCGATGAGCAGGTTCAGCACCTGCGCCTGCACCGAGACGTCGAGCGCCGAGACGGGCTCGTCGGCGACGATGATCTCCGGCCGCACGGCCAGCGCGCGCGCGATGCCGAGGCGCTGGCGCTGCCCGCCGGAGAACTCGTGCGGGTACTTGCGCATCGCCTCGGGCCGCAGCCCGACGCGCTGGAACAGCGCGGCGACGCGCTCCTCGGTCTCGCGGCCGCGCGAGAGCCCGTAGTTCTCCATCGGCTCGCCGACGATGGCGCCGGCCGACAGCCGCGGGTTGAGGGAGGAATAGGGATCCTGGAACACGGTCTGGATCCGGCGCCTGTGCTCCCACATCGCGCGCGGGGACAGGCCGGTGACGTCCGCGCCCGCGACGACGATGCGCCCGGAGGTCGGCTCGACGAGCTTGAGCGCGGCGCGGCCCACGGTCGACTTGCCGCAGCCGGACTCGCCGTCGACGGCGCGCACCTCGCCCGCCCTGCGGCCGAAGACGCCCTTGCGGATCGGGAAGTGCTTCACGAGGTCGAAGACCTCGAGGCTCGGCCGCGCGGGCGCGGCGGGAGGCTTCGGCTCGCTCATGGCGCGTCCCTCCCCGCCTCGAAGCAGGCGACGAGGTGGCCGCCGGGCCGGACCTCGAGCTCCGGGCGCTCGGCGCGGCAGCGGTCGGTCGCGAGCGCGCAGCGCGGCGCGAAGGCGCAGCCCGCGATCGGCCGGTTCAGCGACGGGACGATGCCGGGGATCTCCTGCAGGCGCGGGCGGCGCCCGGCTGCCTCCGCGTCCTCGTCGAGGCGCGGGCGCGCGCGCATCAGGCCGCGCGTGTAGGGATGGAGCGGGTTGGCGAAGAGCTCGCCGACCGGCGCCTCCTCGACCTTGCGGCCTGCGTACATGACCATCACGCGCTGGCAGGTCTCGGCGACCACGCCGAGGTCGTGGGTGATCATCAGGATCGCCGTGCCGGTCTTCTCCTTGAGCTCGACCATGAGCTCGAGGATCTGCGCCTGGATGGTGACGTCGAGCGCCGTCGTCGGCTCGTCGGCGATCAGCAGCTGCGGGTCGCAGGACAGCGCGATCGCGATCATCACGCGCTGGCGCATGCCGCCGGAGAGCTGGTGCGGGTAGTCGTGGACGCGCCGCTCCGGGTCGGGCACGCGCACGAGGCGCAGCATCTCCACCGCGCGGTCCATCGCCTCGCGCCAGCCCGCGCCGGTGTGGCGCACCACGTTCTCGGCGATCTGCACGCCGACGGTCAGCACCGGGTTCAGGCTGGTCATCGGCTCCTGGAAGATCATGGAGATGCGATGGCCGCGCAGCTCCTTGATCTCGTCGTCCGACAGCGTCGTCAGCTCGCGCCCCTCGAAGCGCACCGAGCCGCCGACGATCCGCCCCGCGCCCTTCTGGATCAGGCGCAGGATCGACAGCGCCGTGACGCTCTTGCCGCAGCCGGACTCGCCGACGATGCCGAGCGTCTCCCCGCGCGCGAGCGCGAGCGAAACGCCGTCGACCGCGCGCACGACGCCGTCCAGCGTGAAGAAGTGACAGGCGAGGTCGCGGACCTCGAGGAGGGGCGCGTCGCCGGCCATCGTCACATCCGCCTCGCGAGGCGCGGGTCCAGCCGGTCGCGCAGGCCGTCGCCCAGCATGTTCACGCCGAGCACCATCACGGCGAGGAAGGCGCCGGGGATCAGGATGCTCCAGGGCGCGATCAGGAAGAAGCTGCGGCCCTGCGCGATGATGTTGCCCCAGCTCGGGATCTCCGGGGGCACGCCGACGCCGAGGAAGCTCAGCCCCGCCTCGGTCAGGATGGCGGAGGCCGCGATGTAGGTGGACTGCACGATCAGCGGCGCCAGCGTGTTCGGCAGGATGTGGCGCAGCAGCAGCCTGGGCGTGCGCGTGCCGCCGGCGATCGCCGCCTCGATGAAGGGCTGCGCGCGCAGCGACAGCACGACGCTGCGCGTCAGGCGCACGATGCGCGGGACCTCGGGGATGACGATGGCCGCGATCACGACCCAGAGCCCGGGCCGCGTCAGCGTGATCAGCGCGATGGCGAGCAGGATCGACGGGATCGCCATGATGCCGTCCATGATCCGCATCGCGATCGCGTCGACCGCCCGGTAGAAGCCGCAGAGCAGGCCGACCGCGAGCCCGATCAGCGAGGCGGCGATGGCGACCGAGAAGCCGACGACCAGGGACACGCGCGCGCCGTGCACCGTGCGCGCGTAGACGTCGCGCCCGAACTGGTCGGTCCCGAACCAGAAGCGCTCCGATGGCGGGCGCAGGCGGTTGACCGGCGCGAGCTTGAGCGGGTCGCCCGCGATCCATGGCGCGGCGAGCGCGATGGCGACTAGGAAGAGCATCAGCAGCCCGCCGATGACGATCGTCGGGTTGCGGCGGACGAAGGTCCAGGGGCCCTGCGGCGGCACCTCCGCCGCCGGCGCCTCAGTACCGGATGCGGGGATCGAGGAAGGCATAGGATATGTCGATCATGAGGTTGACCAGGACCTTGCCGGCCGCGAAGACGAGGATCAGCCCCTGCACGATCGGGTAGTCGCGCTTGAGGACCGCGTCGACGGTCAGCCGGCCGAGGCCGGGGATGTTGAACACGGTCTCGGTGATGACCACGCCGCTGATGAGCAGCGCGATGCCGATGCCGATGACCGTGACGATGGGGACCGCGCTGTTCTTGAGCGCGTGGAGCAGCAGCACGCGCGGCGTCGCGAGGCCCTTGGACTCCGCGGTGCGGATGTAGTCCTGCGACAGCACCTCGAGCATCGAGGCGCGCGTGATGCGCGCGATCAGCGCGCAGTAGGTGGTGCCCAGCGCGATCGAGGGCAGGATCAGCCCCTCCACGAAGGGCCACAGGCCCTGGGCG
>CANMWW010000047.1 GCA_947500965.1 Alphaproteobacteria bacterium | reverse complement strand
TGGGCTGCCCCGGGTTCCGTGGACACGTAGTTAAGCTACCGTCATCTTCGCCTCGAAGGCTATCGGGCTCTCATAGCCGAGCGTCGAGTGCCTGCGATGCGGGTTGTAGAAGCGCTCGATATAGTCGAACACGTCGGCGCGCGCATCGTCGCGCGTGCGATAGATCCTTCGGCTGACGCGCTCGGTCTTCATCGACGAGAAGAAGCTCTCGACGGCAGCATTGTCCCAGACGTTGCCGGCGCGGCTCATCGAACAGATGATGCCTTGGTCGGCAAGCAACCGCTGGAACGCCTCGCTGCCGTACTGGCTGCCACGATCCGAGTGATGCAGAACCGCCTTCGGCCGTCCCCTTCGCCAGATCGCCATCATCAGCGCATCCGCGACCAGCTCGCTGGTCATCCGCGCGTTCATCGACCAGCCGACGACCCGGCGCGAGAACAGGTCGAGGACCACGGCGACGTACAGCCAACCCTCCAGCGTCCAGATATAGGTGAAGTCCGCGACCCATTTGGCGTTCGGGCGCGGCGCGTGGAAGTTCCTGTCGAGGGTGTTCGCCGGAATCGTCCCCAGCGAACGCACCCCCGTATCCCAAGGCAGGCGTCGGCGGCGCGGCCGTGCCCGCAGTGCAAGGCTTCGCATCAATCGTTCGATCCGCTGCCGACCGCAATCGAGACCGGCGGCCAGCACGTCTCGCCAGACCCGCCGGGCGCCGTAGGTCCGGTCGCTGGTCAGGAAGCTCGATCGGATCTCGCGTTCGAGCATGGCGTCGTAGACGGCCCTGTCGCTCGGCGGGCGGCCCAGCCAGGCGTAGAACCCGCCATGCGAGACACCGAGCGCCCCACACATCCACCGCACCGGCCAGACCCCTCGGTGCTTCGCCACGAAGCCGAACTTCACATCGACTCCTTCGCGAAGTAGGCCGCGGCTTTTTTTAGGATGTCGCGCTCCGCCTTCAGCTTCACGACCTCGCGGCGCAGCCGCTCGATCTCTTGCTGCTCGGGCTTCATCTGCCCGTGACCGGGGAATGCGCTCTTCGGATCGGCAGCCTGCTGCCGGGTCCATTTACGCAGCAAGTTCTCGTGGATATCTAGATCGCGTGCCGCCTGTGCGACCGACACGCCGCGATCTCGTACCAGCTTCACCGCCTCGAGCTTGAACTCGCGGCTGAAGGTCCTTCTCTGTCCCATGGTCGTCCTCCGGTTCCAGTGTGACACCTATCTCGGTGTCCACGAAACCCGGGGCAGCCCACCTCGATGCGATGGCGCGCGGGCTCACCCCGGAGCAGGCCATACGCGGCGCCGTCGCGGGCGACGAGGGCCGGGGCCTGCGCCAGGTCCACGCCATCGACCGCCACGGGCGCAGCGCGGCCTGGACCGGCGCGAACTGCGTGATGTGGTGCGGCCACGCCGAAGGCCCGTCCGCCAGCGTCGCGGGCAACATGCTGGCGGGGCCGTCTGTGGTCGCGGACACGCTGTCGACATGGCTGGCCGGTGGCGCCGGCGACGTGCCTGCCCGGCTTCTCGCGGCGATGCAGGCGGGGCAGCGCGCGGGCGGCGACGCCCGCGGCCAGCAATCCGCCGCGCTGCGCCTCGTCACGACCGAGGACTTCCCCGACCTCTGCATCCGCGCCGACGACCACGCGCGGCCGCTGGACGAGCTGGAGCGCCTGCTCGCGACCTGGCGCCGCGACCGCGCGCCGGGCCTCGCCACGCAGCCCCGCAAGGCGGACCCGCCGGGGCTGCTCGACCTCGACGCGATCGACGCACGCTTCGCCGCCGCCGGATCGCCGCTGCGCGTCCGGCGCTGAACGGCAAACCGGGGACGGAGCCCGGATTACTCCCTGCCGCTGGTACTAATCCGGGCTCCGTCCCCGGTTTTGATGGACGGAGCCCGGCCCGATGCCTGTCGCCGGCACCGGGCCAGGCCCCGTCCCCGGTTCACGTCACGGCGTGTCCTGCACCGCCTTGATCATCTCCATGCCACCGACCTTCGGCGCCCAGTTCTGGTAGATCGGAAGCATCGCCCTCTGCCACGGCGCCTTGTCGACCTTGTGGTACTTGGCGCCGGCGGCGACCGCCTTGGCCATCGCCTCCTCGTCGCCCTCGGCGATCAGGCGGTCCTGGAGCCTGATGCCCTCCTCGCCGGCCGACTGCACGAGCGCCTGCAGCTCCGGCGACAGGCGCCGCCAGAAGTTCATCGAGAAGCCGACCGCGGAGATCGAATAGATGTGGCCGAGATCCGTGAAGTGCGGTCCGACCTCGTAGAACTTCGACAGCCAGTAGGTCGTCTTGGCGTTGTCCATCGCGTCGACCACGCCGGTCTGCATCGCGTTGTAGACCTCCGGGAAGGCGATCGGGGTCGGGTTGGCGCCCAGCAGCTTCCACAGCTCGACATGCAGCGGGCTCTGCAGCACGCGGATCTTCTTCCCCTTGATGTCGTCCGGCGTGAGGATCGGGAACTTGCCCAGCGGATGGCGGGTGCCGTTGACGAGGAACCCGACCACCTTGAAGCCGTGCGGCTCGTATTTCGCGGCCATCTTCCTGCCCACGTCGCCCGCGAGCACGCGATAGGCGTGGCCGTCGTCGCGGAAGAGGAAGGGCATGTCGAAGAGCTGGCCCTCCGGCACCCAGATGCTCAGCACGGAGACATTGACCGGCGCGCCGCAGACCGAGCCGAGCCGCATGCCCTCGGCCATCTCCTTCTCGCCGCCGAGCTGCGAGTTCGGGAAGACCTGGACCTCGATCGCGCCCTTCGATTCGGCGTTGATGCGATCCGCCATGCGCTGCATGCCGATCGTGCCCGGGAAGTCGGCGTTGCCCAGAACCCCGAACTTGCAGGTGATCTTGCCCTGGGCGAAGGCCGGCGCGACCGAGGCCAGCAATCCGGAGGCAAGGGCGCAAGCCGCCAGCGTCAGGTTGTTCCGTTTCATCGTTTCGTCTCCTCCTGGTTTAGCGGGCAAGCACGCCTTGCCCTTGCGTGATCTGGTCGGCTCGGCGCCGTCCCGGGTTCAGAACGCCGCCTGCACGAGGGCCAGCGAGATCGCGGGCACGTAGGTGACGAGCGCGAGCCCGAGGACCAGGACCGCGAGGAAGGGCATCACCGCGCGGAACGTCGCCTGCACGGAGGTGCCCGTGATCGCCGAGGGGATGAACACCAGCAGCCCGTAGGGCGGCGTCAGGCCGCCCAGCATCAGGTTGACGACCACGATGATCCCGAAATGCACCGGGTCGATCCCCAGCTGCAGGACCAGCGGCAGCGCGATCGGCACGACGATCAGCATGATCGCGGTCAGGTCGAGGAAGGCGCCGGCGAGGAGCATCAGCGCGTTGAGGCACAGCAGCACCACCCAGCTCTCGCTGACATGGGCGAGCATGAACTGGAGGAAGCCCTGCGGGATGCGGCCGGAGACGAGCACCCAGGCGAAGGGCGCCGCGACCCCGATCATGAACCCGACCATCGCGCTGTCGATGCTCGATTCGCGCAGGCCGCGCCACACGGCCGGAATGTCGAGGTCGCGATAGAAGAACAGTCCTGTCGCGAGCGCGTAGATCACCGCGACGACGCCCGCCTCGGTCGCCGTCACGATCCCGAAGCGGATGCCGCCGATGATCAGCACCGACAGCAGCAGCGCGGGAATGGCCATCAGGAGCGGCGAGGACAGGCTGCGCCAGGACGGCGCCGCCTGGGCATGCCCGTAGCCCCTGCGGCGGGCCTGGACGTAGACCATGGCCATCAGCAGCGCCGCGATCAGCAGCCCCGGCACGATGCCGGCGAGGAAGAGCTTGCCGACCGAGACATTGGCGATCGAGGCGAAGATCAGCATCGCGATCGAGGGCGGGATGATGTTCGGCAGGATCGCGGAGGCGGCGATCACCGCGCAGCAGAACGGCGCCGGGTAGCCGTTCCGCACCATCTCCGGCACGGTCATCTTCGCGAGCAGAGACGCGTCGGCGGTCGACGACCCCGAATCGAAGCCGAAGAACACGCTGGTCACGACATTGACCTGCGCCAGCCCGCCGCGCAGGTGCCCGACCAGCGCCCGCGCGAGCGCGATGAGTCGCACCGTGAGGCCGCCCGCGTTCATGATCTGGGCCGCGGCGATGAAGAGCGGCACCGCGAGCAGCACGAATTTCGACGAGCCGACGACGACGTTGTGCACGACCGCCGCGGGCGGCAGCAGGTCTCCCGCGTCGCTGGCGAGGAAGGCGGCGAAGAGCATGCAGTACGCCACCGGCACGCCGAGCAGGAGCGTCGCCACGAAGGCGATGCCCAGCAGGACCGCGGGATTGCCGCTCTCGATCCCCATCACCTCGAGCACGTCGACCACCAGCCACGCGACGACCGCGAGGCCGATGGCCGCGAGCCCAACGCGGCGGTCGCCGCCTGGCTCCAGCGCCTCGAGGACCTGGCAGGCGAGCAGCACCGCCGCCGAGGCGGGGATCACGGCGTATTGCCACCAGGCGGGCAGGCCAAGCGTGATGCTGGTCCCCGAGGTCAGCGAGGCGATGCCGAGGCCCGCCGTGAACAGCCGGATGATCGTGTACGCGATGGTCGCCGTCGCGAGGATCGAGACGACCGAGCGGCCGCGCGGCGGCAGGAGGTCGTGCACGATGTTGAGCGCGATGTGGCGGCTGCGGCGCGTCGCGATCGGCAGCACCGCGAAGATCAGGTACGTGAACAGCCAGAGCCCGGCCTCCTCGGTCCAGCTGAACGAGGCGTTGAACACGTAGCGGGAGACGACCCCGCCGAGGACGACGAGGATGATCGCGGTCAGGATCGCCGCGCCCAGGTGGCTCAGCACGTCGTCGACGAAGGACCGGATCGCGCCCGCGACGCGGCCGGCCGCGTCGCTGGACGCGTTGCCGGCTCCGCCCGCCGGCGGCCCCTCGTGAGATTGCGGCGCCGAAGCCCCCTGCGACATCTCTCCCCCCGCGGCATGCGGCACGCCCACCCGCCGATGGCGCGGGCGCGCGCAGCCCCTGCAACCTGTTATGACAGGTTGCCGCCGCCGGCCATGCGTCGTCTAGGGATTTCCGCGCGCAACCGGCGACGGCGCCTGGATTGCCCCCTGCGCCAGTGCGGGATCCGCCAGCAGGCTTGCCGCCCTTCCTACTCCGCCGCCTTCGCCCGTGCCGCGGCGAGCTGCGGGTACTCCGCGGCCAGCGCGTCGAAGAGGGCGTGCAGTTGCGCGGGATCGCCGCGGCGCTTCTCCGGCGGCAGCGCCTCGACCGCGACGAAGAGCTTCTGCTTCACGAAGTAGCGCCAGTGCACGGGCAGCGCGCCCACGAGCCGCACGAAGGCCTCGTAGGCCTCGCGCGTCCACACCGCCTCGTACTCGAGACGCGCGCGGTTGAAGCCGAAGCCCGGCTTGCCCGCCGCCTTCTCCATCGCCGCGCGGCGCGACGCCGTCGCGGCCGCGTCCACCGCGCCGTCGCGGATCACGACGCCGTACTCGGCCTCCGCGGCCGCGGCGGAGACGAAACCTCGGCGCACGTCCGCGACCACGCGCTCGACGGCGCGCTTCCACGGCCGTCCCCAGCCGCCGGCGCCCGCGCTGCGCAGGTAGACGCGGTCGCCGGGATCGACCGAGACGATGTCGGTGTTGCCGAGGTCGACCTCGCGGTTGCTGCCGCGGTTGAGCAGGAAGGCCGAGGTCTTGCCCGCCTCGCCGCCCTCCAGCCCCCAGGGCGCGAAGCGCGAGCGGTCGCGGTTGCGCGCGGTCACGAAGCTGTGCGGCGCGTGGACCTCGAACTCCATCTCGGTGCCGAGCCCGCCGCGGTTCTGCCCCGCGCCGCCGGAATCGCGCGCGAGGCCATAGCCGAGGATCGTCACCGGCACCTCGGCCTCGCTGATCTCCACCGGCGTGTTCTTCAGGAACCCGAAATTGGCGCCCGAGCCCTCCGCGCCGTCGCGCATCGCCGTGCCGCCGGCGCCGCCGGAGATCGGGTTGAGGTTCGCCATCAGCTTGCGGCCGGTGCGGTTGTCGGTGGTGCGCACGTTGAGCAGCGGGCCGCCATCGCCGCAGGCGCCGGGCAGGCGGCCGGGCAGCGCCTGCGCGAAGGCGCCGAGCAGCACGGATTGCAGGCGCAGCGTCGTCAGCGTGCGCATGCCGACCGCGGCCGGGAACTCCGGATTGACCACCGAGCCCTTCGGCAGGATGGAGTCGACCGGCCTGAGGATCCCGGAATTGAGGAAGATCGCGGGGTCCAGCAGCCGCATCACGTACATGTACGAGACCATGATGATGGCGTGCCGCCCGTTGCCGCCGGTCGGGATGTTCAGCGACGAGTTGAGCTGCGGGTCGGATTCCGAGAAGTCGAACAGGATCTCGTCGCCCTTCACGACCAGCCGCACCGCGATGCGGCAGGGATGGCCGCCGACCGCGTCCTCGTCGGTGTAGTCGGCGAAGAAGTAGCTGCCGTCGGGGATCGCGCGGATCGCGCGCCGCGCCTGCGCCTCGGCGTGGTCGAGCAACGCCGCGCGCCCCTCGTGGAACACGTCGATGCCGAAGCGCTGGATCATCTCGCGCACCTTGCGCTCGCCCGTGTTCACGCAGGCGACCTGGGCGTTCATGTCGCCCCAATTCTGCTCGGGCATGCGCACGTTGGCGAGCAGGATGTCGCGCACGTCGCGGTTGAGCTCGCCCCGGCGGTAGAGCTTCACCGGCGGCAGCCGCACGCCCTCCTGGTGCACCTCGGTCAGCGTGCGCGAGAGCGACGCGGGCACCGCGCCGCCCACGTCGGTGTTGTGGACATGGGTGACCGCGAAGCAGGCGACCTCGCCCTCGTGGAAGATCGGCTTCCACACATGCATGTCCGGCGAGTGCGTGCACACGAAGCCCGAGTAGGGATCGTTGGTGATCGCGATGTCGCCTTCCTCGTAGCGGTCGATGAGCCGCAGCGCGCGGCCGTAGTCGAGGCCGACGAACCAGGTGACGCCCAGCTCGTAGGGCGAGGCGAAGGTCTTGCCGTCGGGATCGGCGAGGCCGGTGGTGAAGTCCTCCGTCTCCTTGACGAAGGTCGAGTGCGCGGTGCGCAGGAGCGTGCTCGCCATGCTCTCCGCCGCGGCGGAGCAGTGGTTGGCGAGGATCTGCAGCGTCACCTTGTCGATGGCCATGGCGCCCTCCTCTCTTCGCTCAGCCGAGCGCGGTCAGTTTCAGGACCAGGTGGCCGTACTCGTCCACCGTGCCCGCGAAGCCACCGGGCACGCAGGTCGTGGTGTCCTCCTGGGCGACAATCGCCGGCCCGGAGAACGTGTTTCCCGGCAGCAGGTCGGCGCGCGCGTAGAGCGGCACCTGCCGCCGCGCGCCGTCGACATGGACCTCGACATGGCGCAGCGGCTTCGCCGGCCCTGTCGCGGGGGCGAGCCTGGCGAGCGCCGGCTTCGGCCCGTCCGCGACGATCACCATGCGCAGGTTGATCGCCTGCACCGGCGCCGCGCGGTCGCAATGCCCGAACAGGGCCTCGTGCGCCGCGTGGAAGGCCTCGGCGAGCGCCCCGTCCCTGCCCTGCTCGATGTCGTCCGCCGCGATCATCGTCTCGATCTCGTAGGACTGGCCGCGATAGCGCATGTCCGCCGAGGCGACGAGGCGGAAGCTGCCGCGATGGCCCTGCTCCTCGGCGAGCCAGCGCCGCGCATCATCGGCCAGCCGCGCGAAGCCCTCGCGGATCGCCGGCATCGCCGCCGGCTCGAGGTCGAGATAGACCGTGCGGATGAAGTCGTTCTTCACGTCGGCGACGAGGCCGCCGAGCGCGGAGAGCACGCCGGGCGTGGTCGGCACGACGACATGCGTCATGCCCAGCTCGGCGGCGAGGAAGCAAGCGAGCATGGGCCCGGCGCCGCCGAAGGCCTGCAGCGCGAAGCTGCGCGGGTCGATGCCGGCGCGCGAGATGAGCTTCGAGACCTCGAGGTACATGCCCGAGATGGCGATGCGCACGATCGCCTCCGCCGCCTGCTCGACCGGCACGCCCATGGCGCGCGCGACCGTGCCGACCGCGGCCACCGCGCGCGCGCGATCGACCTTCACCGCGCCATAGCCGAGATCGGCCTGGCCGATGAAGCCGAGCACGGCCATCGCGTCGGTGATCGTCGGGCGCTCGCCGCCGCGCCCGTAGCAGGCGGGCCCCGGCGTGGAGCCCGCGCTCTCCGGCCCGACGCGCAGCACGCCGAGCTCGTCGACGCCGGCGATCGAGCCGCCGCCGGCGCCGATCGAGGTGACCGCGACGGTCGGCAGGAAGATCGGGAACTCGCCGATAACCTCGCCGACGCCGTATTGCGGCTGGCCACCGCGGATGATCGCGATGTCGGCGCTGGTGCCGCCGATGTCGAGGCTGAGCGTGTCGGGGAAGCCGGAGAGCCGCGCCACGTAGCTGCCGCCGATCACGCCCGACGCCGTGCCGGAGAGGATCATCTGCGCGCAGCGCGTCTTGCCGAGCTCGGCGCTCATCACGCCGCCATTGGACTTCGTGACCTGCGCCACCGCCGGCACGCCCTCGCGCGCAAGCGCGTCCTGCAGCGAGCCGAGGTAGTGCGCCACGCGCGCCTGCACGTAGCCGTGGATGACGGCGGTGATCGTGCGCTCGTACTCGCGCACGACCGGCCAGACATCGGCCGAGCAGTAGACATGCATGTCCGGCATCGCCGCGCGCAGGATCGCCTGCACCGCGTGCTCCTGCGCCGGGTTGCGGTAGGAGTTGATGAGCGCCACGACGATCGCCTCGGCGCCCCTCGCGCGGGCCTCGCGCGCGGCCTCCAGCACCTCGGCCGGGTCGACCGGGCGCTCCTCGCCGCCATCCGCGCGCAGGCGCCCGCCGATGCCGAAGACCATGTCCTTCGGGACCAGCGGCGCCGGCCGCTCGGCGAGAAGGTCGTAGGGATCGGGCATCTTGAGCCGCGCCAGCTCCAGCACGTCGGTGAAGCGCGCGGTGGTGAACAGCGCCAGCTTCGCGCCCTTGCGCTGGATCACCGTGTTCACGCCGACCGTGGTGCCGTGCGTGAAGTAGGTGATCGCCGACGGCTCGATGCCGAAGCGGCTGCGCAGCTGGCGGATGCCCTCCATCACCTCGCTGCCCGGCGCGTCCGGCCGCGAGAGCACCTTGAGCGTGCGCAGCGCGCCCGTCGCCTCGTCGAAGGCGCAGAAATCCGCGAACGTCCCGCCGATGTCGACGCCGACCCGATATCCCATGTCGCTCCCCCTGCGCCGGACAGGCGCGGTGGCGACGATAGCGCCACCGGGCCGCGCCGCGACAGGGATTGCGCGCCGGGTCGCCGTGCGGATCGCGCATGCGCCCGGCACATGCGCGGTTGAACCCGCGCGCGGCCGCCTGTAGGGGAAGGCTTCCTCCGTCCCGAGCATCGTCGCAGGCCCGAACGTGACACGCGCCCTCCTCGCCTCGCCGATCGCGCGCCGCGCGCGCGCCGCCCTCCTCGCCGCATCGATCCTGGCGCTCGCCTGTCCCGGCCCCGGCCCGGCCGCGCAGGAGCAGGGCATCTTCTTCGCCGCGGGCTGCGAGGAAGGCGAGCGCCTGCGCATCGCCGCGGTCGGC
>CANMWW010000046.1 GCA_947500965.1 Alphaproteobacteria bacterium | reverse complement strand
CGGGGCCGCGCAGGAGGATGCGCGCCATGAAGCTCTCCGTCCTCGACCAGTCGCCCATCCGCGCCGGCGGCACGCCCGCCGAGGCCATCCGCGAGACGATCGATCTGGCGCGCCATTGCGACGCGCTGGGCTACCACCGCTACTGGGTGGCGGAGCACCACGCCTCCGACGGGCTCGCCGGCACCGCGCCCGAGATCCTCATCACGCGCATCGCGGCGGAGACGAGGAACCTGCGCGTCGGCTCGGGCGGCGTCATGCTCTCGCACTACTCGGCGCTCAAGGTGGCCGAGCAGTTCCGCGTGCTCGAGGCGCTCTATCCCGGCCGCATCGACCTCGGCATCGGGCGCGCGCCGGGCTCCGACGGCCGCACCGCGATGGCGCTGCAGACCGGGCCCTACGCGCATGGCGTCGAGCAGTTCCCGCACCGCATGGCCGACCTCGTCGACTGGCTCGCGGGCAGCCTGCCGGTCGACCATCCCTTCGCGAGCGTGAAGGCGCAGCCGGCGGGGCCGACGATGCCCGAGCTCTGGGTGCTCGGCTCTTCGGGCGAGAGCGCGCGCTTCGCCGCGCATTTCGGCCTCGCCTTCAGCCACGCGCATTTCATCACCGCGCAGGGTGGCCTCGAATCCATGGACCTCTACCGAACCCATTTCCGCGCGTCGCGCACGCTCGGCGCGCCGATGGGCTCGATCGGCGTCTTCGTGCTCGTCGCGGACACCGAGGCCGAGGCCCAGCGCCTCGCGAGCTCGCGCGACCTCTGGCGGCTGCGCCTCGAGCGCGGCGAGCTCGGGCCCATCCCGACCGTGGAGGAGGCGCTCGCCTATCCCTACACGGACCGCGAGCGCGCCGTCGTCGAGCGCAACCGCCGCCGCCAGATCGTCGGCGCGCCGGAGCAGGCGCGCGCGCAGCTCGAGCAGCTTGTCGCCGCCTATGGCGTCGACGAGGCGATGGTGGTGTCGATCTGCCACGACGCCGCCGCGCGGCGGCGGTCCTATTCGCTGCTGGCGGAAGCCTGCGCCATCGCCCCGCGCCGCGAGGCCGCCTGAGGCGCCCTCAGGACGCGACGGCGATGTTGTCGAGGAGGCGCACGGCGCCGAGGCGCGCGGCCGCGAGCAGCCGCATCGGCCGCGCGCGGTCGAGGGCGTCGAGGGGCTCGAGGCTCTCCGCCGCCACCAGCGCGAGGTAGTCCGGCGCGAAGCCCGCGGCGACGAGCCTCTCCCGTCCGGCCGCGAGCACCCGGGGCACCGGCGCGCCGCCCGCCATCCCGCCGGCCGCGTCGAGCATGACCTGGTAGAGGAGCGGCGCGATCGCGCGCTCGGGCGGGCTCAGGAAGCGGTTGCGCGAGGACATGGCGAGCCCGTCCGCCTCTCGCATCGTCGGCACGGGCTGGATGCGGACCGGGATGTCGAGGTCGTGCGCCATGCGCGTCACCACCTGCAGCTGCTGCCAGTCCTTCTCGCCGAAGGCGGCGATGTCGGCGCCGGTCTGCAGGAAGAGCTTGGCGCAGACCGTCGCCACGCCGCGGAAATGCCCCGGCCGCGCGTCGCCCTCGAAGCCCTTCGAGGGGCCGGCGACCTCGATCGTGCTGCAGTTGCCCGGCGGGTACATCGCGTCCACCGGCGGCAGCCAGGCGAGGTCGCAGCCGGCCGCGCGCAGCTTCGCGAGGTCCCCCTCCTCGTCGCGCGGGTAGCGCGCGAGGTCGTCGCTGGCGTTGAACTGCAGCGGGTTGACGAAGATCGACGCCGCCACCGCGTCGGCCCCGGCGGCGCGCGCCGCCGCCAGCAGGGAGACGTGGCCGGCATGCAGGGCGCCCATGGTCGGCACCAGTCCGAGCCGGCGGCCGCCGGCCCGGAGGGCCGCGCAGGCGGCGCGCAGCGAGTGAAGGTCGCGGCAGATCTCCATGCCGCGCAACTTGCCGCCTCGGGCATTGCGGGACAAGCGGCGACGCGCCCCCGGAACCCCGGACCGACGGGGTCATTAGCCCGATATTAAGCTTGTTCGCCGAGCATCCGACCCGTCGGGCGCGGGCGTCCGGCGGGCCATAGAGGGACATCGCGGCATGAAGATCCTCGTCACCGGCGGCGCCGGCTTCATCGGCTCCGCCCTCTGCCGGCACCTCGCGGGCGAGCTGGGCCTGCGCGTCCTCAACGTCGACAGCCTGACCTATGCCGCGAACCCCGCCTCGCTGGCGCCCGTCGCCGCGCTGCCCGGCTACGAGTTCCTGCGCGCCGACATCTGCGACGCCGAGGCGATGCGCGCGGCCTTCGCGCGGTTCCGCCCCGACGCCGTGGTCCACCTCGCCGCCGAGAGCCATGTCGACCGCTCGATCACCGGCTCGGACGCCTTCGTGCGCACCAACGTGCTGGGCACGCATGTCCTGCTCGAGGCGGCGCGCGGCCACTGGAGCGCGCTGGAGGGCGAGGCGCGCGCGCGCTTCCGCTTCCTCCATGTCTCGACCGACGAGGTCTATGGATCGCTGGGCGAGACCGGGCTCTTCACCGAGGACACGCCCTACGCGCCGAGCTCGCCCTACGCCGCCAGCAAGGCGGCCTCCGACCACCTCGCGCTCGCCTGGCACCGCACCCATGGCATGCCGGTCATGGTGTCGAACTGCTCGAACAACTACGGCCCGTGCCAGTTCCCCGAGAAGCTGATCCCGCTCACGATCCTCAACGCCCTCGAGGGCAAGCCGCTGCCGGTCTATGGCACGGGCCGCAACGTGCGCGACTGGCTGCACGTCGAGGACCATGTCCGCGCGCTTCACCTCGTGCTCGGGCGCGGCCAGCCGGGGCGCTCCTACAACGTCGGCGGCAACGCCGAGCGCGCGAACATCGACGTCGTGCGCCGGATCTGCGCGATCATGGACGCGCTGCGCCCGGCGGGCGCGCCGCACGAGGCGCTGGTCCGCCACGTCGCGGACCGGCCCGGCCACGACCATCGCTACGCGATCGACGCCTCGCGGCTGCGCGACGAGCTCGGCTGGCGCCCGCGCCTCGACTTCGAGGCCGGCCTGGAGCGCACCGTGCGCTGGTACCTCGACAACGAGGCCTGGTGGAGGCCGCTGCGCGAGCGCGTCTATGGCGGCGAGCGGCTCGGGCTCCCGGCGGGCGGCGCGGCGCGGAGCGCGGCGTGAAGGGCATCGTCCTCGCCGGCGGCCGCGGCACGCGCCTGCACCCGACGACGCTCGCCGTCTCGAAGCAGCTGCTGCCGGTCTACGACAAGCCGATGATCTACTACCCGCTGTCGACGCTGATGCTGGCGGGCATACGCAAGATCCTGCTGATCTCGACGCCGGAGGACCTGCCGGCCTATCGCCGCCTGCTCGGCGACGGCAGGCGCTGGGGCCTCGAGTTCAGCTACGCCGAGCAGGACGCGCCCCGCGGCCTCGCGGAGGCCTACATCATCGGCGAGGAGTTCGTGGCCGGCGAGCGCTCGGCGCTGGTGCTCGGCGACAACGTCTTCTTCGGCCACGGCCTGCCGCAGCTCCTCTCGCGCGCCGCCGAACGCACGCGCGGCGCCACGATATTCGCCTATCGGGTGACCGATCCCGGGCGCTACGGCGTCGTCGAGCTGGACCGCGACTACCGGCCGGTCGGGCTGGTGGAGAAGCCGGCGCAGCCGCGCTCGAACTGGGCGGTCACCGGCCTCTACTTCTACGACGGCCGCGTGTGCGAGATCGCGCGCGCCGTGAAGCCCTCGCCGCGCGGCGAGCTCGAGATCACCGACGTGAACCGCGCCTATCTCGAGCGCGGCGACCTCAACGTCGAGCTGATGGGCCGCGGCTTCGCCTGGCTCGACACCGGCACCGTCGACAGCCTGGGCGAGGCGTCGGACTTCGTGCGCGCGCTGCAGAAGCGCCAGGGCTTCATGATCGCCTGCGTCGAGGAGATCGCCTTCCTGAAGGGATTCATCGACCGCGACCAGCTGCTCGACCTCGCGCGCGAGGCGGGCCCGACCGACTACGGGCGCTACCTCGCCTCGATCGCCGACCGCAGGGACTGACGGTCGCGCGGCGCCAGGGCTTCCGGGCCCCGGAAAGCGAAGGGGGCCGGCACCTGCTGGCGCCAGCCCCCTGGTTTGGTGGAGCCGAACGGGATCGAACCGTCGACCTCGTGAATGCCATTCACGCGCTCTCCCAGCTGAGCTACGGCCCCGAATTCCTGTCCCGGCGGTCCTGGGAACCGCCGCGGCGTGGGAATAAGCGCCGCCCGCCCCGGCTGTGCAAGCGAAAAATGGAGGGGGAGGCCCTCAGCGCTCCTCGCCGGAGCCGTCGGAGCCGTCCACGACCTCCTCGACGTCGTCCGAATCCTCGCCGAGCTCGGAGGTGTCCTCCATGACGCCCTCCTCTTCTTCCTTCTCGTCGGCCTCGACGGCGACCTCCTCGTCCTCCGCCTCCGCGGCGGCGGCGCGGGCCGGCGGGGCCACGACGCGCGTGCGCCGCGCCTTGGCGAGCGCCTCCGGGTCGAACGCGGCGCCGCATTTCGGGCACAGGATCGGCGACCGGTTCATGTCGTAGAACTTCGCGTTGCAGGAAAGACAGGTCCGCTTGAGACCCCATTCCGCCTTGGCCACGTGCCGTGCTCCCCAACCGAGTGATTCGCGACGCGAATTCGCCGCCTGCGCGATAAATCGCGCGCCTCTTGCCACGCAGGATCCGGGCTTGTCAATTACGCGGGGCCGCGCGCTCGCGGGCGCCGCGCGCATGTGCTAGAGGCGCGCGCGCATTGGCCGCAGACAGGGGTATCCAGGTGAGCAGAACCGACAGCGCGAAGCCCGTCCCGCTCTCCGCGCGCGCGCCATCCGGCCCGCTGCGCGGCGAGATCCGCGCGCCGGGCGACAAGTCGATCTCGCACCGCGCGCTCATGCTCGGCGGCCTCGCCGTAGGCGAGACGACGATCCACGGCCTGCTCGAGGGCGAGGACGTCCTGCGCACCGCGGCGGCGATGCGCGCCATGGGCGCGGAGGTGTCGCGCGACGACGCCGGCACCTGGCGCGTCCACGGACGCGGCATCGGCGGCCTCGCCGAGCCCGCCGACGTGCTCGACATGGGCAATGCCGGCACCGGCACGCGGCTGCTCATGGGCGTCGTCGCGACCCATCCCTTCGTCAGCTTCTTCTCCGGCGACGCCAGCCTGCGCTCGCGCCCGATGGCCCGGGTCACGAAGCCGCTCGAGCAGATGGGCGCGCGCTTCGTCAGCCGCGAGGGCGGAAGGCTGCCCGCCGCGGTCATCGGGACCGCGCGCCCCGTGCCGATCACCTACCGCCTGCCCGTCGCCTCCGCGCAGGTGAAGTCCGCGATCATCCTCGCCGGCCTGAACACGCCGGGCCGCACGACGGTGATCGAGCCAGAGCCGACGCGCGACCACACCGAGCTCATGCTCCGCCATTTCGGCGTCGACGTGACGGTCGAGCCGGGACCGGACGGCGACCGCGTCAGCGTGGCCGGCCAGCCGGAGATCACCGGCCGCGTCGTGCGCGTGCCGGGCGATCCGTCCTCCGCCGCCTTCCCGATCGTCGCGGCGCTGCTGGTGCCGGGCTCGGAGGTGACGATCCGCGACGTCGGCCTCAACCCGCGCCGCACCGGCATCGTCGACACGCTCCTCGAGATGGGCGCGGACATCCGCGTCGAGGGCCGCCGCATCGAGGCGGGCGAGCCCGTGGGCGACCTCGTCGTGCGCGCGAGCGCGCTGCGCGGCATCGAGGTGCCCGCCGCGCGCGCGCCCTCGATGATCGACGAATACCTCGTGCTCTCGGTGGCCGCGGCCTGCGCCGGTGGCCGCACCGTGATGCGCGGCCTGTCGGAGCTGCGCGTGAAGGAGAGCGACCGGCTCGCCGCGATCGCGCGCGGCCTCGAGGCCTGCGGCGTGCGCGCAGAGGTCGATGGCGACGACCTGACGGTCCATGGCTGCGGCGGGCCTCCCCCGGGCGGCGCGACCATCGCCACCAGGCTCGACCACCGCATCGCCATGAGCTTCCTCGTCATGGGCATGGCGGCGCGCGCGCCGGTGGCGATCGACGACGCCAGCCCGATCGAGACCAGCTTCCCAGGCTTCCGCGGCCTGATGGCGGGGCTGGGCGCGAGCTTCCAGGAGCCATGATCGTCGCCATCGACGGCCCGTCGGCGGCGGGCAAGGGCACGCTGTCCCGGCGCCTCGCCGCGACGCTCGGCTACCACCACCTCGACACCGGCCTGCTGTACCGCGCGGTCGGCGCGCGGCTGCTCGCCGAGGGCGTCGACCCTGCCGACGCGGAGGCCGCGGCAGCCGCGGCGCGCGGGCTCGGCCCCGCCGACATCGCGCGCGAAGGGCTGCGCGAGGAGAATGTCGGCCGCGCCGCGTCGGTCGTCGCCGCGAACCCGGCCGTGCGCGCGGCTCTCGTCGAGTTCCAGCGGCGCTTCGCGGCGCAGCCGCCCGGCGCGGTGCTCGACGGCCGGGACATCGGCACGGTCATCTGCCCGGGCGCGGAGGTGAAGCTCTACGTCATCGCCTCGGCCGAGGTCCGGGCCCGGCGCCGACACGACGAGTTGCGGGGGCGCGGGGAACCGGCTACATACGCGGCCGTTTTCCGGGACCTCCAGGAACGCGACGCCCGCGACCAAGCCCGCGGGACCGCGCCGGCGAAGCCGGCCGAGGACGCGATCGTGCTCGACACGACCGACCTCACGGCCGACGAGGTCTTCGCCCAGGCCATCGGGATCGTCCGGTCCCGTTCCTCCTGACCCCGGAAGGCCCGTGCCGCGGATGGTCCGCGGCGCGGAATCCCGGCCCCGGCATCGGCGGCCCCGCATGGCGCGGGACGGATGACCGGGTTCAGAGAAAGGCATCCCAAGACATGGCAAGCAGCAACCCCGCCTCCGCGGGCGGCGAGAACTTCGCCGACCTGCTCGAGGAATCCCTCCGCACGTCCAGCGGCTTCGACGGCCGCGTCACGACGGGCCGCGTCATCTCGATCGAGGGCGACTTCGCCATCATCGACGTCGGCCTCAAGGCCGAGGGCCGCGTGCAGCTCAAGGAATTCGCGACCGCCGGCAAGCCCGCCGAGATCAAGGTCGGCGACTTCGTCGACGTCTATGTCGAGCGCATGGAGGACAAGAACGGCGAGGCGATGCTGAGCCGCGAGAAGGCGAAGCGCGAGGAGGCCTGGGGCCAGCTCGAGAAGTCCTACTCGACCAACGCGCGCGTCAACGGCGTGATCTTCGGCCGCGTGAAGGGCGGCTTCACCGTCGACCTCGGCGGCGCCGTGGCCTTCCTGCCCGGCTCGCAGGTCGACATCCGCCCGGTCCGCGACGTCACCCCGCTGATGGGCACGCCGCAGCCGTTCCAGATCCTCAAGATGGACCGCTCGCGCGGCAACATCGTCGTCTCGCGCCGCGCGGTGCTCGAGGAGACGCGCGCCGAGCAGCGCAGCGAGCTCGTCGCCAGCCTCAAGGAAGGCCAGGTGCTCGAGGGCGTGGTCAAGAACATCACCGACTACGGCGCCTTCGTGGACCTCGGCGGCGTCGACGGCCTGCTGCACGTCACCGACATCGCGTGGCGCCGCATCAACCATCCGTCCGAGGCGCTGCAGATCGGCCAGCACGTCAAGGTGCAGGTCATCCGCTTCAACCCCGAGACCCAGCGCATCAGCCTCGGCATGAAGCAGCTCGAGGCGGATCCGTGGGACGGCGTCTCGGTCAAGTACCCGTCCGGCGCGCGCTTCAAGGGCCGCGTGACCAACATCACCGACTACGGCGCCTTCGTGGAGCTGGAGCCGGGGATCGAGGGCCTGGTGCACGTCTCCGAGATGAGCTGGACGAAGAAGAACGTCCATCCGGGCAAGATCGTCTCCACCTCCCAGGAGGTCGAGGTGATGGTGCTCGACGTCGACTCCGTGAAGCGCCGCATCTCGCTCGGCCTCAAGCAGTGCCTCGACAACCCGTGGGAGGTCTTCCGCGACAAGTTCCCGTCGGGCACGGAGATCGAGGGCGAGGTCAAGAACATCACCGAGTTCGGCCTGTTCGTGGGCCTGCCCGGCGACATCGACGGCATGGTCCACCTGTCGGACCTCGACTGGAACCGCTCCGGCGAGGACGCCATCAAGGACTTCAAGAAGGGCGACGCGGTGAAGGTGAAGGTGCTCGACGTCGACACCGACAAGGAGCGCATCTCGCTGGGCATCAAGCAGCTCGCCAACGACCCGTTCGAGGGCTCGATCGGCAAGTTCTCGAAGGGCCAGGTCGTGACCGCCACGGTCACGCAGGTCCAGGAGAACGGGCTCGAGGTGAGCCTCGCGGACGGCGTCATCGGCTTCATCCGCAAGTCGGACCTGGCCCGCGACCGCGGCGACCAGCGTCCGGACCGCTTCGCGATGGGCGAGAAGGTCGACGCCAAGATCACCCAGATCGACCGCGGCTCGCGCCGCGTGCAGCTCTCGGTGAAGGCGAAGGAGATCGACGAGGAGAAGGAGGCGATGGCCACCTACGGCTCGTCCGACTCCGGCGCCTCGCTCGGCGACATCCTCGGCGCCGCGCTGCGCCGCCAGCGCGAGCAGGACAAGCCCTGATCCGGATCGGGTCGCCCCCGGGCGGCCCGAAGGGGGCGGGAGCCACGGCTCCCGCCCCTTTTTCTTTGCCCTCCGCGCAATGCCCACAATTCGCGCAATGTTGATCTTCCCGCTCGGGATCACCACGATAGGCCCCGCCCAGAGACCCCACCCGACGAGGTCCCAGACATGAACCGACGCCCGACGAGATTCCTCGCCATCCTGGCCGCGGCGGCCTTCGCCCTCGCGCCGGTCCTGGCGGAGGCAGCCGCCGGAGGCAACCGCAGCGCCGGAAGCCGCGGCGCGCGCACGATGCAGTCCGCGCCGGCCACGCCGACGACCCCGAACGCCGCGCGCCCGGTCGAGCGCAGCGCGACCACCCCGCAGCAGGCGCAGCGCCCCGCCCAGGGCATGCAGGCGCCGCAGCAGCAGTCCTGGTTCCAGCGCAACCCGTTCATGACCGGACTGCTCGGCGGCATGCTCGGCGCCGGCCTGATCGGCGCCCTCATGGGCGGCGGCTTCAACCTCGGCGAGGGCCTTGCCGGCTTCCTCGGCCTGGCCCTGCAGGTCGCGCTCTTCGCGGCGATCGCGATGCTGGTGCTGCGCTTCATCCGCAGCCGCCGCGAGGCCGCGCAGGCGGCCTCCGGCCCGGCGCTCGCCTCCGGCCCGGTGCCCGACGCCATGGCGCGCGGCCAGGAGAACCTCGACGCGAGGCCGACCGGCACCACCGGCGGCGGCGGCGCGGGCGGCGTGCTGGCCCCGCAGGCGGCGGACGAGATCGGCCTGTCCGGCCAGGACTTCGAGATGTTCGAGCGACGCCTCGGCGAGGTGCAGGACGCCTGGAGCCGCGGCGACCTTGCCGGCCTCAAGCGCTTCGCGACGCCCGAGATGGTCGGGTACTTCAGCGAGGAGCTCTCCGCCAACGCCAGCCGCGGCGTCGAGAACCGCGTCGAGGAGGTCAAGCTCGAGCAGGGCGACCTGTCCGAGGCCTGGCAGGAGGGTTCGGTCCAGTACGCCGCCGTGGCGATGCGCTTCAGCGCGCTCGACTACGACGCCTCGCTCTCCGATGGCCGCGTCGTCGCGGGCAGCCGCGAGGCGCGCCGCGAGCACACCGAGGTCTGGACCTTCATGCGCAGCCAGGGTGGCGACTGGATCCTCTCCGCGATCCAGCAGGTCTGACGCCAGTCCAGGCGAGGTCCCAGGGGGGCCCGGCGCGGCGAGAAGCCCGCGCCGGGCCCCTTCCTTTTCCGGCGGCTGCGCGCGCCCTTT
>CANMWW010000045.1 GCA_947500965.1 Alphaproteobacteria bacterium | reverse complement strand
CGCAGGCAGTCGCGCAGCGTGCCCGTGGAATCGAACACGGCGCTCGGCGCGTAGGAGACGCCCTCCGCCATGGCCGCGGGCCAGAGCGCGCCGGTGTCGAGCGCGGGATCGCGGGCACGCAGCCAGAGGAACATGCCGCCGACGGGCGGCTCGAACACGAAGCGGCGGGACAGGTGCTCCTGCGCCGCGGCGACCAGCGCGTCGCGCCGCGCGCGGTATGTCTCGATCATGCGGTCGTGCACGGCCTGGTCGACGCCGGCCTCGAGCAGTTCCAGCGCCACGACCTGTCCGAAGCTGCTGGTGCCGATGTCCTAGCCCTGCATGGACATGCAGATCGCGTCGACCACCGCCGCGTCGCCTATCGCCCAGCCGATGCGCAGGCCAGGCCCGATCGACTTCGACAGCGTGCCGAGATGCAGGACGTTGCCGCGCCACGGTCCCCCGTCGCCCAGCCCGGCCTCGAGGTCGAAGATCGTCGGCAGCGGCGGGCCGTCGTAGTAGAGCGCGCCATAGGGATCGTCCTCGACCAGCAGCGCGCGCGCCGCGCGCGCGGCGGCGAGCAGCGCGCGGCGGCGCGGCAGCGACACGAGCTCGCCGGTCGGGTTCGAGAAGTTGGGCACGCAATAGGTGAACTTCGCCGCCTGCATCGCGGCCTGCTGCGCGTCGGGGGCGGCATCCCAGTCGAGCGCGACATGGCGGGGATGGGCCGGCTTCCACGCGTCGATGGCGCCGAGATAGGTCGGGAACTGCGCGAGGATGGAATCCCCGCGCTCGAGCAGCGCCCGGCCGAGGAAGTCGAGCGCCTGCAACCCGCCCGAGGTGACGACGACGTTCTCGGGCCCGAGGCTCCGGCCGGGACGCGAGAAGCGCCGCGCCAGCAGCGCGCGCAGCTCCGGCAGGCCGGCGACGGGACCATAGGCGAGCGCCCGCGGCCCGAAGCGGCGCAGCGCGCGCTCGGTGGCCGCGCGCACCTCGTCGACCGGGAACAGCTCGGGCGCGGGCAATCCGCCGGCCAGGTTGATGCTGCCCGGCGGCTGCACGCCCACCATGTGGCGCGTGATCGGGTTGTCCGACCCCGTCCAGGAAGCGAGGCGCAGGATCGCGCCGCGTCGGTCCTCCGCCATGCGCCCGTCCCCGCCCGGCTCAGCTCATCCAGCTGCCGCCGGTGATGTCCCAGGTGGCGCCCGTGACGTAGGACGCCTCGTCGGAGCAGAGGAAGGC
Source organism: Alphaproteobacteria bacterium (assembly GCA_947500965.1). Taxonomy (GTDB): domain Bacteria; phylum Pseudomonadota; class Alphaproteobacteria; order CACIAM-22H2; family CACIAM-22H2; genus CAIOSQ01. The sequence continues at coordinate 8,580 of CANMWW010000045.1, read as the reverse complement.
CACGACGCGCGCGACCTCGTCCGGGTAGCCGACGCGCTTCATGGGCAGCAGCGGCGCCCGGTCCTTGACCTGCGGCAGGCCCATGCGGCCGCTCAGCTCGTCGATGTCGCTGCGCATCTTCGTGTCGACGATCAGCCCGGGCGCCACGGCGTTCACGCGGATGCCGAGCGGCGCCATCTCGTAGGCGAGCGACTGCGTGAGGCCGACCACGGCGAACTTGGACGCCGCATAGGCGCCGTAATGCGCCTGGCCGCGCTTGCCGAGCCACGAGGCGAGGTTGACCACGCAGCCGGCGCGCCGCTCGACCATCGACGGCATCACCGCGCGGCAGGCGTTGAACGTGCCGTCGACATTGACCGCGAAGCTGTCGCGCCAGTCCTTCGCGGCGATGTCGAGGATCGCGCCGATGCGCGCCACGCCGGCGTTGTTGACGAGGATGTCGACCGGCCCGAGCCGCTCGGCCACGCGCGCCGCGGCGGCGGAGATCGACGCGGGATCCGCGACGTCGCCCGCGACGCCCTCGGCACGCAAGCCATGGGTCCGCAGTTCCTCCGCCGCGCGGCCGGGATCGGCGCCCGGCAGGTCGACGATGCCGATCGCCGCGCCGTCGCGCGCGAGCGCGTGGGCTATCGCCCGGCCGATGCCACCGGCCGCGCCGGTGACCAGCGCGACCTTTCCGTCGAACCTCGCCATGCCCGCCCCCTATTGCGCCGTCATGCCGCCGTCGATCGTGAGGATCGTCCCGTGCGCGAAGCGGCTTTCGTCGCCCGCGAGGAACAGGATCCCCTGCGCGATCTCCTCGGGCGTGCCGAGGCGCCCGACCGGCTGGCGCGCCTCGAGGCCCTTGCGGAACGCGACCTTGTCCGGCGCGCGCGCCACGACGTCGTCGTAGTACGGCGTGTCGATCGTGCCCGGGGAGATCGCGTTGCAGCGTATGCCCTCGGCGACATGGTCGAGCGAGATCGCGCGGGTCAGCGCCGCGACGGCGCCCTTCGATGCGACATAGGCGGCGCGGTTGCGGATGCCGACCGCGGCGACGACCGAGGCGACGTTCACGATCGTCCCGCCGCCCGTCTGTCGCATCGCCTTGATGGCGTGCTTGCAGCAGAGGAAGACGCCGCGGACGTTCACCGCCATCAGCGCCTCCCACTCCGCCTCGTCGATGTCGACGACGGTGCCGAAGGTGCCGTAGCCGGCGTTGTTCACCAGCACGTCGAGGCGCCCGCAGCGCGCGACCACGTCGGCCACCATGCGCGCGACGTCGGCCGAGCGCGAGACGTCGACCTCCATCGCGATCGCCTTGCCGCCCGCGGCCGCGCACTCGGCGACGACCTTGTCGGCGGCGTCCCTGCGCCGGTCGGCGACGACGACCGTCGCGCCCTCCGCCGCGAAGAGGAGCGACGTGGCGCGGCCGATGCCCGAGCCGCCGCCGGTGACGATGCAGATCCTGTCCTTGAGTCTCATGCTCACGTCCTGTCCTTCACCCATCTGAGGATATGCGTGGCGACCGCCACGAGTTCGTCGCGCTGGTTGCGGACCTCGATCGAGGCCTTCGACTGGCGCTTGACCGGGTCGACCTCGTTGATCGTGTAGGTCAGCGTCACCGTGTCGCCGATCACGACCGCGGCGAGGAAGCGCACGCGGTCGTAGCCCAGGCTCACGGCCGTCTCGTCGCCCTCCGTGCCGCGGCACTGGTGGATCATCATGGTCGAGCAGGTCGACATGTAGCCCACCAGCAGCGCGCCGTGGGCGATGCGCCTGCCGTACTTGGATCGCTCCATGTACTGCTCGTTCACGTGGTTCACCGCGAAGTCGCCGGTGATCCCCGCGAACATGTAGATGTCGGTCTCGCCGACGGTCTTGGCGAAGCTGACGCTGTCGCCCGGCTTGACGTAGAAATCGGCCATCTCTTCCCCCTATTGCGCGCGGCGCACGACGCCGTCGCGCTCCAGCGCCTCGATCTCCGCCGCGCCGAAGCCGAGCTCGGAGAGGACGTCCTCGGTCTGCCCGCCCAGCGGCTGCGGCGGCAGGCGCACTTCCGCGGCCTGCCCGTCGTAGCGCACGGGATGGTTCACCAGCGTCACCGGCTTGCCGTCCTTGCCGGCGCCGGGCGCGGTGACGATGCACTTCATGTGCTGGACCTGCGGGTCGGCGACGATGTCGGCGTAGCCCTGGACGCGCGCGTGCCAGATCTTCAGCGGCTGCATGCGCGAGATCCAGTGGTCGGTGTCGCGCGTGCGGATCGTCTCCGCGATCAGGTCGCAGATCGCCTCCTTGCGCGCCGGGTCCCACGTCTCCTCGAGGCCGAAGCGCAGCAGGCGCGGGTCCTCGAGCGCCTCGGAGAGGAGCTTGAGCGGCGTGATCGAGATCGCGAGGTGCCCGTCGCGCGTGGCGTAAACGCCATAGGGCGCGCTGTAGTACCAGGCGGCGATGTGGCGCGGCGAGCGCTCGTCGGGCTTCTTCTCCGAGTTGAGCCAGCCGACCAGCGACTCCGCCTGCAGGTCGAGCGCGGCCTGCATCAGGCTCACGTCGACGCGGCAGCCCTGCCCCGTGCGGCCGCGGCGCACCAGCGCCGCGAGCACGCCCATGGCGAAGACGGCCGCGCCGTGGTGGTCGACCGCGGACACGCCGACGGGGCGCGGGCCAGAGGCCTGCTGCCCCGTGATCGCCATCAGGCCGAACAGCGCCTGCGCGAGCAGGTCCTGGCCCGGGCGCTCCTTGTAGGGGCCGTCGGGACCGTAGCCGGAGGCCGAGGCGTAGATCAGCGACGGCTTGCGCGCCTTGAGCGCCTCGTAGCCGAAGCCGAGCTTCTCCATCACGCCGGGCCGGAAGTTCTCGGCGACGATGTCGGCGCCGTCGATCAGGCGCAGCGCGATCTCCTTGCCCTTCTCCGACTTGAGGTCGAGCGCGATGTTGCGCTTGTTCCGGTTGGCGCAGAGATGCAGCACGCTCTGGCCGTCGCACCAGATGTTCCCCGCGCTCCAGTGGCGCTGGTAGGCGCCATCCGGCGTCTCGATCGACACCACGTCCGCGCCGAGGTCGCCCAGAACCTGGATGCCCATCGGGCCCATCAGGAAGTGGTTGAAGCTGACGACCTTGACGCCCTTGAGCATGTCCAGCATTGCGTCTTTCCCCCCGTTGTCCCGTGGCGCGCGGCTATTCCGCCGCCATCGGCAGCGCGCCCTCGCGCGCGATGCCCGCCTCGCGCATCGCCGCGCGCAGGCGCTCGATCTCGGCCGGCGGCAGCTTCATCAGCGGCGGCCGCACGACCGCGCGGTCGAGGCGGCCGAGCATGGCGAGGCACTCCTTCATGCGGTTGTGCATGTCGAGGAAGGGCGGCGCGTAGAACGCCTGCTGCATCGGGTAGAGCCGGTCGTTGATGCGCCGCGCGCGCACGAGGTCGCCCGCCTGCACCGCCTCGAACAGCGCGACCTGGAGGTCGGCGACGACGCTGCCCGCCCCCGAGAGCAGGCCGTTCGCGCCCATCGTCAGCGACGCCATCAGCCAGGCGCTGTGCGTCGTGAGCACGTTGACCGGGCGCGGCAGCGACTGGAGCGTCCGGATGTGGCGCTCGTGCAGCGCCGGGTCCGCGCACCAGTCCTTGATCGCGCGCACGCTCGGCACCTGCTCGAGGATCTTCATGAGCGTGTCGAACGGATAGCCGAGGCCGGTGCCCATCGGGTACTGGAACAGGATGATCGGCAGGTCGGTCTCGCCGGCCACGCGCCTGAAGTAGTCGAGCGCCATCTCCGGGCGCAGCTGGCCGCCCATCGACATGCTGTTCTGCGGGAAGACCAGGAGCGCCGAGGCGCCCTCCGCCGCGGCCATGCGCGCGATGCGCGCGGCCTCCAGCCCGCCATCGGCGTAGACGCCGTTGACGAGCGGCAGGCTGTCGCCGACCTCCTCGAGCGACACGGCGAGGATGCGCTTCTGTTCCTCGAAGCTGCAGGCATGCACCTCGGAGGCGTGCCCGTTGACCGTGATCGCGGACAGGCCGCGCACGGCCCCGACATGCCTGAGGTGGCGGCGCGTCTCGCCCTCGTCGATCGAGAGGTCGTCGCGGAAGGCGAGCAGGGTGGCGGGGATGACGCCGCGCGGCTCGAAGGCCGGGAAACGCTTCATGTCTGGCTCCGTCGTGTCGGGAACGTGGAGGAACGTCGCATCGCCGGGCGCGGCGATCAACGGTGGCGGAAGCTCGGCGACCGCTTCTCGAAGAACGCGCGCACGCCCTCGCCGCAATCCGCGGAGGCGAAGGCCTGGTCGCTGAGCTGCAGCGCGGCGCGGATCGAGGCGGCTTGCGCCATGTCGAAGGCCATGTCGGCCGACTGCTTCAGCAGCTGCAACGCGACGGCCGGCCGCTTCTCGAGCTCGCGCGCCATCTCCATCGCGGCGGCGAGCGCGCCGCCGCGCGGCACGACGCGGTTGATCAGGCCCCAGTCGAGCGCCTTCTCGACGGGGAGCTTCTCGCCGAAGAACATCATCTCCTTGGCGCGCGCCTCGCCGATCCGGCGCATGGCGCGGATCGTGCCGCCCGTGCCGGGGAAGACGCCGAGCTTGATCTCCGGCAGCGCGACGTGGCTGCCGGCCTCGGCGACGATCAGGTCGCAGCACATCGCCATCTCGAGCCCGCCGCCATAGGCGAGCCCGTTGAGCGCGGCGATGGTCGGCCGCGGGAAGTCGTCGATGCGGTTCCAGGCCTCGTTCTCGGTGGCGAGCTTGCGCGGCACGACGGTGCCGGCCTCCATCATCTCCGGGAATTCCTTGATGTCGGAGCCTGCGCAGAACGCCTTGTCCCCGCTCCCCGTGAGGACCAGCACGCGCACCGAGGGATCGGCGGCCAGGCCGGCGATCGCCTCGTTCAGCTGCCTCGTCAGCTCGAGCGTCACGAGGTTGAGCGGCGGGTTGGACAGGGTGACGATCGCGATCGCCCCCTCCCGCGCGCATTCGACCAGAGCCATGCAGAACCCTCCCCACGTCGTCACGGATCGCTGCCTGCTTCCCCCGCAGGCAGGCGCGACGCCCGAAGCTTGACAGGCTGGACATCGCGCGCCGACAGTCGAACGCATAACACGGCGCCGATGCAAGGCGCCTCATCCGAGGGGGATCAGACCATGAAATTCCTGCGACGCCACGTCCTCGCCGCCACCACGGCACTTGCCGCCTTCGCCGCACTCGCCGCCGGCGACGCCGCGGCGCAGAACCGCAAGTTCACCTTCGGCTACGACCAGCCGCGCACGACCGCCTACGGCATCGCCGCGGACGTGTTCGACGCCAAGCTGAAGGAGCTCAGCGGCGGCCGCTTCTCGGTCGACCAGTTCCCCGGCGCGCAGCTCGGCCAGGAGCCGGTGATGCTGCAGAAGCTCCGCGCGGGCGACATCGACTTCATCATCACCTCGACGGCCAACGCCTCGACCGTCGCGCCGCAGTCCGGCGTCTTCTCGCTGCACTACATCTTCCGCGACGAGGACCACCTCGCGAAGGTGCTGGCCGACCCCGGCATCGTGAAGGCCTATCGCGAGATGGTGGCAGAGACGGTGCAGGGCGGCCACGTGATGGCGCTCATGACCATGGGCCTGCGCAACATCTACGCGAAGCGCGAGTTCACCAAGGTCGACGACCTGAAGGGCCTCAAGATCCGCGTGCAGGCGACCAAGACCGAGGACGTGCACTTCGCCGCCTACGGCTCGCAGACCGTGCGCATGCCCTTCGGCGAGGTCTACACCTCGCTGCAGACCGGCGTCATCGGCGCGGCGGAGAACGGCGTCAACGTCTACCTCTCCAACAAGCACTACGAGGTCGCGCCGGTCCTCTCGATGACCGAGCACGAGGCCAACAACAACGCGGTCTGGGTCAGCTCGAAGACCTGGAACAGCCTCAGCGACCAGGAGAAGGGCTGGGTGCAGGCGGCGGCCGACGAGATCGGCAAGACCGTGCCGCGCCGCGCGCTGCAGCTCGAGAAGGAGTCCGCCGAGCGCCTCAAGAAGCTGGGCGTGAAGGTCGTCGAGAACGTCGACAAGTCGGGCTTCATGAAGGCCGCGCAGCCGGCGCAGGACGAGCTCGCCAAGGAGCTCGGCTCGCACGCGGTCAAGATCCTCGAGCTCGTCCGCAACGTGAAGTGACAGGAGGCCGCGTGGCGGGAGGCGACATCGCCTCCCGCCGCCGGCACGGGCAAGGCGCATGACCGACACGGCCAACATTCCCGCCCATCGCTGGCTGGTGATACCCAAGCACCGCCACCTGAAGTGGCCCGTGCTCGACCCGCTCGAGGCCGCGCTCATGATCGGCTGCGGGATCTGCATGTCGGGCTTCACGGCCTGCGTCTTCTTCGACGTCGTGACACGCGAGCTGCGCATTCCCTGGCTCTGGCTGCAGCAGTTCACGACCGGCTTCTTCGCGTGGGGCGTGTTCATCGGCATGGCCGCCGCGACGCGCCGCCTCGACCACATCTACCTCGCCGAGATGACCCGCCACATGAAGGGCACGAAGCGCCTCGTCATCGAGACGCTGAACCGCCTGGTCGTGCTCGTCGTCGCGCTGATCATGGTCTGGTACGGGACCAAGATCGCGATCGTCGACATGGGCCAGTTCCGCATGCCGTCGCTGATCCCGATGACGGCCTACACCGCCGCCGTGCCCTTCGCCGGCGCCCTCGTCGCGCTCTTCGCGATCGAGCAGCTGGTCAACGGCTGGAAGAACGGCTTCGAGGGGCCAGAGGACAACGAGTACATGGGGGAGTCTCCCGAATGAGCAACGGCGCCCTCATCGTGCTGATGGGAGGATCGTTCCTTCTCCTCGGGTATCTCGGCGTGCCGGTCGCCTTCGCGATCATCGCCGGCGTGCTGCTCGCCACCGCCTTCACGCCCGTGAGCTTCGACTCCATCGTCGGCCAGCTCTTCCACGGCATCGACTCCGAGACGCTTCTCGCCATCCCCTTCTTCCTGCTGGTCGGCGAGCTGATGACATCGGCCGACGTCACGCAGCGCATGATCCGCCTTGCCCAGGCGCTGGTCGGCCACCTGCGTGGCGGCCTGGCCCAGGTCGTGACCGTCTTCAGCATGTTCTTCGCCGGCATCTCCGGATCGTCCGCGGCCGACGTGGCCGTGCTGGCGCGCACCGTCGCGCCGGAGATGGACAAGGAAGGCTACGATCGCTCCTTCACCGCGGCTCTCATCGCCGCGGCCTCGACCATCGCCAACCTCATCCCGCCCTCGATCATGGCCGTGGTCTACGGCGCAACGGGCAACGTGTCGATCGGCGGCCTGTTCCTCGGCGGCATCGTGCCCGGCGTGCTGATCGGCATCGGGCTGATGGTCTACAGCTACTTCTTCGGCCCCGTGGGCAAGCTCAAGCCGCGGGCGACCCATACCGAGCTCTTCGTCGCCGCGCGCGGCTCGGCGCTGCCGATGGTGATCCCGCTGATCATCATGGGCGGCATCCTGACCGGCGCCTTCACGCCGACCGAGGCCGGCATGGTCGCGGCGGTGTACATCCTGGTCGTGCTGATCCCGGCCTTCCGGCCCACGCATATCCGCGAGCTGCCGCGGGACTTCATGTACACGGGCCTTGTCTACGCCCTGCCGCTCTCGGCGGTCGCCGCGGCCTCGGCCTTCGGCTGGATGCTCGCCTACCTGCGCGGCCCGGACACGGTCGCGGGCGCCATCAAGGCCTTCGCGGGCACGGATCCCGTCATGATCATGCTGCTGCTGGTGGTGCTCTTCATCATCGTCGGCGACTTCGTCGACGCGGTGCCGGCGATCATCATCTTCATGCCGATCGTGAACGCGCTCACCGAGCTCGGCGACATCAAGCCCGTGCACATGGGCGTCGTGCTCGTCACCACCCTCGCCTTCGGCCTGATCACGCCGCCCTACGGGCTCTCGCTGCTGATCAGCGCCAAGTTCGTCGGCGTGCCCTTCGGCAAGGCGATGGTGCGCTCGCTGCCGCTCTACGTGGTCTTCCTCGGCACGATCCTCTTCTGCGTGTTCTTCCCCGAGGTCGTCCTGTTCCTGCCCAAGTGGCTGCTGCCCGAGTCCGTCGGGTGCTTCAAGTCCCCCACCGGCCCGGGCTATATCTGCCCGCCGTGACGCGCGGGGCATGACGCCGGCGCGCATGGCCTGCGCGCGCCGGCGCGGGCGGAGACGAACAACCCGCCGGAGGCCCTGGGCAGCGGCATGAGCGACTCTCCATCCGTGGCGGCCGCATGGGCCGCGCTGGTCGCCCATCGCGCGGCGCACGCCGATGCGCGCCCCGACCAGCTGCTGGCGCGGGACCCTGGCCGCTTCGCGCGCTTCTCGCTCGTGCTCGACGACCTCCTGCTCGACGCGTCGAAGACGGCGGTCGACGACGAGGCGCGCGCGCTGCTGCTGCGCCTTGCAGAGGCGACCGGCGTCGAGCGCCGGCGCGACGCCATGTTCGCGGGCGAGCGCGTCAACGCGACCGAGGGGCGCGCGGCGCTCCACGTGGCGCTGCGCAACCGCGGCGACGCCCCGGTCCTCGTCGACGGCCAGGACGTCATGCCGGGGATCCGCGAGACCCTTGCCCGGCTGTCGGACTTCGCGGACGAGGTCCGCGGCGGTCGCT
>CANMWW010000044.1 GCA_947500965.1 Alphaproteobacteria bacterium | reverse complement strand
GCTCGCCTGGCGCACCGCGCTGCAGAACGTCGCCCTGCCGCTCGAGGTCGGCGGACGCCGGGCGTTGCCCGCGGGAGCGCCGACCCCGCGCGAGTTGCTCAAGCTCGTCGGGCTCGAGGGCTGGGAGAACAGCTTTCCGCATGAATTGTCCGGCGGCATGCGCCAGCGTGTCTCGCTGGCCCGCGCGCTGCTCGGCGCGCCCAGCATCCTGCTGATGGACGAGCCCTTCGGCGCGCTCGACGCCATGACGCGCGACGACCTCAACGTCGAGCTCGCGCGCATCCAGCAGGATGGCGGGCGCACGGTCGTCTTCGTCACGCACTCGATCCCCGAGGCCGTCTACCTCGCCGACCGCGTCGCGGTGATGTCGCCGGGCCCGGGCCGCGTCGTCGAGGTGGTGGACATCGACCTGCCGCGCCCGCGCCCGCTGGCGCTGCGCGAATCCCCCGAGTTCGCGCGCCACGTGCGCGCCATCCGCGCCCTCTTCGCGCGGCTCGGCGTGGCGAAGGACTAGCCCATGGCCAGCCGCCGCGCCGAATCCGGACAGGGGATCCTCGCCACGCTCGGCGTGCTCGCCGGGCTGCTGCTGCTCTGGGAGGTCGCGGTACGCGTGCTGGCGCCGCCGCCGATCCTGCTGCCCGCGCCCTCGGCCATCGCCGTCGAGCTGGCCGACGCGCCGCGCTACTTCCTGCGCCATGCCGCCTTCACGCTGTGGACGACGCTCGCCGGCTTCGCGCTCTCGGTCGTGCTCGGGGTCGCGCTGGCCGTCGCGATCGTCGCCTCGCGCTGGGCCGACCGCGTCGTGACCACGATCCTCGTCGTGCTGAACTCGCTGCCGAAGGTGGCGCTGGCGCCGCTCTTCGTGATCTGGATGGGCACCGGCGCCGAGCCGAAGATCGCCATCGCCGTCATGCTCGCCATCTTCTCGATCGTCGCCGACGTCGCGCTCGGCCTGCGCTCGGTCGACCCGGAGGCGATCGCGCTGGCGCGCGTCCACCGCGCAAGCGCGTGGCGGATCCTCTGGAAGCTGCGCCTGCCCAACGCGCTGCCCGCGCTCTTCGTCGGCATGAAGGTCTCGATCAGCTTCGCGCTGGTCGGCGCCATCGTCGGCGAGTTCGTCGGCGGCTCCTCGGGCCTCGGCCACGTCATCCTCGTGGCGCAGGGCCAGTTCGACACCGTGCGCGTCTTCGCCGCGCTGGTCGTGCTCGGCGTCGTCGGCACGCTGCTCTTCTACGTCGTCGAGTTCGCCGAGCGCCTCGCCATCCCCTGGCACGTCTCCCAGCGCTGAGCCCGCTCAGCGCGGGCCGGCGACGGGCCCGTCGCCGGCCACGGTGGTGCGCCGCGCGACGCGGCGGAAGCGACTTGCGTCGTAGGGCCGCCCGCGATGCAGCAGGCAGCGATTGTCCCAGACCATGAGGTCGCCGGCGCGCCAGCGATGGCGCAGGCAGAAGCCCGGCTGCGAGACGTGCCGCACGAGCTCGGCGTGCAGCGCGCGGCCTTCCTCCAGCCCGAGGCCGGAGACCTCGGCGCCGGTGTTCGCCGTCATGAACAGCGAGCGGAGCCCGCCGCGGTCCGGATGCACGCGCACGAGCGGATGGCTCGCCGGGGGGAAGGCCTCGCGCACCGCGGGGTCGAGGGGCGGCAGCTGCGGGAAGAGCCTCTGGTCGAAGCCGTAGTCGTGGACCATGTGCAGCGGCTCGATGCGCCGCCGCGTCGCCTCGGGCAGCGCCTCGTAGGCGAGGAACATGTTCGAGAACTCCGTCTCGCCTCCCTCGGCCTCGCCGGGCAGCGCCTCGATCGCGAGGAGCAGCGAGCAGCGCGACGGCACGAAGCGGTAGGAACTGTCCGTGTGCCAGAGCTCGTTGAGCTTCTGCGCGACGAGCCGCGGGTCGTCGGGCGCCATCGTGCCGCCATCCGGCGCGACGTTGGCGACGTTGTAGAAGGTGGGCCGCGCGCGCGTCTTCTGGCGCTCCGGGAAGGTCTCGAGCGGCCCGAAGCAGGCCGACGCGGCGACCTGCTGCTCCTCGTCGAGGACCTGGCCGCGCACGCACAGGAAGTGGTGGCGCTGCAGCGCCTCGCGCAGCCAGGCGGCGACGGGCGCCGGGATGGACCGGCGGAGGTCGAGGCCATCGACCTCCGCGCCGAGCGCGGGGCCGAGCGGGCGCAGCTCGACGCCTCGTGGAAGGACGGGCAGGGCCATCGCGTGTTCCTCTCTGGACGCGCGCGAGACTAGCGGCTCGCGGACCACGGCCCAACCCGCCGCGAGGCGTGTTGAGCGACGGGCTTTTCCCTGTAGGATCGCGGCCTCGACCATTCCCAAGGGGGAGACGAAACGTGAAGCTGGTTCGCTTTGGCCAGCCCGGCAGCGAGAAGCCGGGCATCATCGACGCGCAGGGCGCGATCCGCGACCTCTCCGGCATCGTGCCGGACATCGGCGGCGCCGTGCTGGAGGCCGCGAGCCTCGATCGCCTGCGCAAGCTCGACCTCTCGAAGCTGCCGACCGCCCCCGCGGGCGTGCGGCTGGGCGCCTGCGTCGGCGGCGCGCGCAACTTCTACGCGGTGGGGCTCAACTACGTCGACCACGCCAAGGAGACCAACTCGCCGATCCCGAAGGAGCCGATCCTCTTCAACAAGGCGACCTCCTGCATCGTCGGCGCCAACGACGACATCATGATCCCCAAGGGGTCGGTGAAGACCGACTGGGAGGTCGAGCTCTGCGTCGCGATCGGCAAGCGCGCGCGCTACGTGAGCGAGGCGGAGGCGCTGTCCTACGTCGCGGGCTACTGCGCGTGCAACGACGTGTCCGAGCGCGAGTACCAGATGGAGCGCGGCGGGCAGTGGATGAAGGGCAAGGGCTGCGAGACCTTCGGCCCGATCGGCCCCTGGCTCGTGACCGCCGACGAGATCAAGGACGTGCAGAACCTCTCGATGTTCCTCGAGGTCAATGGCGAGCGCGTGCAGAAGGGCTCGACCAGCACGATGATCTTCGGCGTCGCGCACATCGTGCACTACATGTCGCAGTTCATGGTGCTCGAGCCGGGCGACCTGATCACGACGGGCACGCCGCCCGGCGTGGGCGTCGGCTTCAAGCCGCCGCGCTTCCTCAAGGCCGGCGACCGGATGCGCGTCGGCATCGAGGGCCTCGGCGAGCAGAACCAGACCGTCGTCGCCTGGCGTTGATGGCCAGCCATGGGGGGACGCGCGGGGCTTCCGCGCGTCCCCTTCGCTTTGGCGGGCCGCGATGAGCCGGCCACCCGTTCCCTTCACCGCCGCCGGCGTCGTCCGCGGCCTCGCGCGCGGCTCGGCGCTGTCGCCGGGCGTGCTGGCCTACGGCGTCGTCTTCGGCGTGCTCGCCGGCGAGGCCGGGCGCAGCGCGCTCGAGGCGGTGCTGATGAGCGCCTTCATCCATTCCGGCAGCGCGCAGCTCGCGGCCCTGCAGGGCCTCGCCACCGGCCCCTTCGTCGCGCCGATCGTGGCGACGATCCTGCTCACGAACGCGCGCTACGTCCTCTACGGCGCCGCGCTGCGCGGCTGGTACGGGGCCGCGCCGCCCGCCGGAGTCTGGCCCAGCCTCTTCCTGCTCGGCGACGGGAACTGGGCGATGGCGATGAAGGAGCACGAGCAGGGGCGCCACGATGGCGGCTTCCTTCTGGGCTCCGGCCTCGCCCAGTTCGTGCCCTGGACGATCGGCACGTGGATCGGCCACGCCACCGGGTCGGCCATCGCCGATCCGCGCCGCTTCGGCATGGACTTCATGATCGTCGCGCTCGCCGCCGCCATGGCGACGGCCTTCTGGCGCGGTCGCGCGAGCCTCGCGCCGGCCGGCGTGGCGCTGGCCGTGGCGCTGGCGGTGCATGCCTGGATGCCCGGCGGCTGGACGGCGCTCGCGGCCGGGCTCGCCGGCGCCGGCACCGCGTGGATGCTGCATGACGACGAACGCTGACTTCCTGCTCGCGCTCGCGGCGATGGCCGCGGCGTCCTACGCGTGCCGCCTCGGCGGCTTCGCGGCGATGCGCTTCGTGCGCGCCACGCCGCGGATCGAGGCCGCGCTGCGCGCGGTGCCTCTCTCGGTGATGATCGGCATCGTCGCGCCGTCGCTCGGCACCTCCGGCCCGGCGGAGTGGATCGGCCTCGCGGCGGTCGCGCTCGCCATGCGCCTTTCCGGCAACAACGACCCGCTCGCCGCCATGATCGGCGTCGCGGCGGTCGCCGCGGCGCGTGCCGCGGGGCTCTGAGCGCGCGCCATGCGCAGCTTGCGCTTGTCGGCGCGCTCGCCTTCGCTAATCTCGCGGCGGGGCAAGGGGAGCATGCGGGCGTGAGCGAGATCCGGGCGACCACCGATGGCGGGCGGGCGGTGACGCTGCGCTTCGAGAAGGCGGAATACGAGGCGCGCCTCGCGCGCGCGCGCGCCGAGATGGCACGCCGCGGCCTTGCGGCGCTGCTGCTCTACGCGCAGGAATCGCACTACTACCTGACCGGCTTCGACAGCGGCGGCTATGTCTTCTACCAGTGCGGCGTCGCCACGGCCGATGGCAGGCTGCTGCTGCTGACGCGCCGGCCGGACCTCGCCCAGGCGCGCGACACCTCGCTCTACGACGACATCCGCATCTGGTACGACGCCGAGGACCAGGACCCGGCGCGCGAGCTGCGCGGCATCCTCGAGGAGCTCGGCCTGCGCGGCGAGCGCATCGGCATTGAGCTCGCGACCTACGGCCTCACGGGCTTCAACCACCAGCTCACGCGCGACGCGCTCGACGGGTTCTGCGCGCTGGTCGACGCCTCGGACCTCGTGCGCGCGCAGCGCCTGGCGAAGTCGCCCGCGGAGCTCGGCTTCGTGCGCCGCGCCGCCGCGCTCGCCGACGACGCGATCTCGGCGATGGTCGCCGCCGCGGGCGCCGGGACGATCGACAGCGCGATCACCGCCGCCGGCGTCGCGGCGATGCTGGAGGGTGGTGGCGACATGCCGCCCGCCGGGCCGCTGGTGAATTCCGGGCGCCGCGCGGTCTATGGCCGTGGCGTCGGCGGGCCGCGCCGCCTCGATGCGCAGGACCAGGTGATGCTGGAGCTGTCCGCCTCGTTCTGCCGCTACAACGTCTGCATCGAGCACTGCGTCGCGATCGGCGCGCCGCGCCCGCGCCAGGTCGAGATGTTCGACGTCGCGCGCGACACGCTCGCCGCGATGACCGAGGCCGCGCGGCCCGGCGAGCCCGTGGGCCGCATCGCGGAGGTCTTCCTCGAGCGCCTCGACCGCGCGGGCTTCGCGCGCCAGCGCTTCGCCGCCTGCGGCTACTCGCTCGGCGCCACGTTCCGGCCGACCTGGATGGACGTGCCGCCGATGATCCATGCCGGCAACCGCCAGGAGCTGCTGCCGGGCATGACGCTCTTCCCGCACGTGATGCTCGGCGACATGGACGCCGGCATCGCCGCGGGCGTGGGATGGACGATCTTGGTCGGGGAGCGCGGCGCGGAGGTGCTGAGCCGCCTGCCGCTCGAACTGCACCGGCGCTGAGCGCGCTGCAGGCGCCGCGCGGCGCGGCGCGGGGACGGGGTGGCGATGGAACGGGCTGGCGGGAAGCGCATCGCGTGCATCGGCCTCGCCGCCGTGGCGCGCGTGCTCGCCGTCCCCGCGATCCCGCCCGTGCCGACCAAGGTCCAGGCGCTCTCCTTCCACGAGGCCTGCGGCGGCGCGGCGGCGGTCGCGGCGGCGGCGATCGCAGCCGCCGGCCACCGGGCCCTGCTCGCCTCCGCGATCGGCGACGACGCGGTCGGCGACAGGCTCGCGCGCGATCTCGCGGCGCGTGGCATCGACGTCTCGTGCCTCGCGCGCCTCGCCGGCGCCGCGACGCCCACGGCCGCGACCATCCGCGCCGCGGATGGCGGCAGCCTCGTGGCGATGCATCGCGGCGCGCGCACCGAGCCGCCCGCGGCCCATGCCGAGGCGCTCGGGACCTGCGACGCGCTGCTCGCCGACCGGTCCTGGCCTGTGCTCGCCGCGCGCGCCTTCGCCTTCGCCGCGCCGCGCGGCGTGCCGCGCGTGCTCGAGCTCGCGGCCGGCGAGGAGGGCGCGCCGGGCCTCGTCGCGCTGGCGAGCCATGTCGTGCTGCTCGCGCCCGACGCCGACCCGCGCGCGGCGCTCGGCGCCGCCGGCGCGGGGGATGCCATGCGCATCGCGCTCGGCGCCGGCTTCGCGCTCGCCTGGTCCGGGCCCGGCGGGACCGGCGCGCTGCCGGCGCCAGGCGCGGTACCCGCCGCCGCGCGCCCCGCGCCCGGGGTGTTCTCCGCCGTGCTCGCGCTTTCCCTCGCCCGCGGCGTCGCCCTCGCCGGGGCCTTGCGCGACGCCGCGACGGCCGCCGCGCGCGAGGCCGGGTCGCCCTCGACCGCCTTCGCCACGTCCTGAACGGCGTCACGCATCCACGCGAAAGGAACACGCATGCCCACGATGATCCTCGAGGACGTCCGCCTCGCCGACGGCACGCCGGCCGCGATCACCATCCGCGACGGCCGCATCGCCGCGATCGGCGCCGCGCCGCCGCCGTCGCCGGGCGAGGAGCGCATCGATGGCGGCGGCGCGCTCGCGCTGCCGGGCCTGGTCGAGGCGCATGCGCATCTCGACAAGACGCTGCTCGGCATGAAGTGGTACCGCAACGAGGTCGGCCCGAGCCTCGTCGACAAGATCGAGAACGAGCGACTGCAGCGCCGCGTCCTCGGCATCGACCCCGCGCGGCAATCCGCGCGCCAGGTCGTGCTCGCGCTGTCCAAGGGCTCGACCCATGTCCGCACCCATGTCGACGTCGACACGGAGATCGGCCTCTCCGGCATCGAGGGCATCCTCGCGACGCGCGAGCGCTTCCGCGACGAGGTCGACATGCAGGTCGTGGCCTTCCCGCAGAGCGGCATGCTCGTGCGGCCGGGCACGCTCGAGCTGATGGAGGCGGCGATGCGCGCGGGCGCCGACGTCGTCGGCGGCCTCGACCCCTGCGCGATCGACCGCGACCCGCGCGCGCATCTCGACGCGGTCTTCGCGCTGGCGCAGAAATTCGGCGCGCCGGTGGACATCCACCTCCACGAGCCCGGCGAGCTTGGCGGCTTCTCGATGGAGCTGGTCATCGAGCGCACGAAGGCGCTGGGCATGCAGGGCCGCGTGGTGGTGAGCCACGCCTTCTGCCTCGGCATGGCGGACGCGTCCTACGTCGCGCGG
Source organism: Alphaproteobacteria bacterium (assembly GCA_947500965.1). Classification (GTDB taxonomy): domain Bacteria; phylum Pseudomonadota; class Alphaproteobacteria; order CACIAM-22H2; family CACIAM-22H2; genus CAIOSQ01. The sequence goes on along the minus strand of CANMWW010000044.1, from coordinate 2,651 downwards.
CTCGTCGAGATGCTCGCCGAGGCGCGCGTGGCGATCATGAGCCACGGCGCGCCCTACCGCCCCGTGCCGTCGGTGCGCCAGCTCCACGACGCGGGCGTGGTCCTGTGCTGCGGCTCCGACGGCATCCGCGACACCTGGGGTCCCTACGGCAACGCCGACATGCTGGAGCGCGCGATGATCGTCGGGCTGCGCAACAACCTGCGCCGCGACGACGAGGTCGAGCTCGCCCTCGACATGGTGACCCATGGCGGCGCCAGGGCGATGGAGCTGGAGGGCTACGGCCTCGCGGTCGGCTGCCACGCCGACATCGTGCTGGTGGACGCGCAGGCGCCGGCCGAGGCCGTGGCCGCGCGCCCGCCGCGCCGCCTCGTGCTCAAGCGCGGCCGCGTCGTCGCGCGCGACGGCCGGGCGCTGGCGACGGCGCCCTGACGCTGGCGGCGCGCCCGCCGCTTGGCAGCGACGCGCGCGCGCGCGAAGATCGATCCCTTACCTGGCAGGGCGGACACGATGGCACGGCATACCTTCTTCTGCGTCGACGCGCATACCTGCGGCAACCCGGTGCGGGTCGTCGCCGGCGGCTTCCCCTGGCTCGAGGGCGCGACGATGATGGAGCGCAGGCTCGACTTCCTCGCGCGCCACGACTGGATCCGCACCGGCCTGATGTTCGAGCCGCGCGGCCACGAGGTGATGTCCGGCTCGATCCTCTACCCGCCGACGCGGCCGGATTGCGACGTCGGCGTTCTGTTCATCGAGGTCTCGGGCTGCCTGCCGATGTGCGGCCACGGCACGATCGGCACCGTGACCGTGGCGATCGAGCGCGGCCTGGTGACGCCGCGCACGCCGGGCGTGCTGCGCCTCGACACGCCGGCGGGCCTCGTCGTCGCGGAGTACACGCAGGTCGGCGAGTACGTCGAGTCGGTGAAGCTCACCAACGTCCCGGCCTTCCTGCACACCAGGGACCTGGAGATCGTCGACCCGGAGCTCGGGCCGCTCAGGGTCGATGTCGCGTATGGCGGCAACTTCTACGCCATCGTCGAGCCGCAGGGCCGCTACACGGACCTCTCGGACTTCGCGGCGACCGAGATCCAGCGCATGAGCCCGCGCATCCGCCGCCTCGTCAACGAGGCCGGCACCTTCGTCCACCCGGAGAACCCGAACATCAAGGGCTGCACGCACGTGCAGTGGACCGGGCGGCCGACCCAGCCCGGCGCGCAGGGCCGCAACGCGGTCTTCTACGGCGACAAGGCGATCGACCGCAGCCCCTGCGGCACGGGCACCTCGGCGCGGCTGGCGCAGCGCTGGGCGCGCGGCCTGCTGAAGACCGGCGAGAGCTTCGTGCACGAGAGCATCATCGGCTCGATGTTCACCGGCGGCGTGAAGGCCGAGGCGAGCGTCGGCAACTACGCCGCGATCGTCCCGACGATCGAGGGCTGGGCGCGCGTCACCGGCCTCAACACGATCTTCATCGACGACCGCGACCCCTACGCGAAGGGCTTCATCCTGCAGTAGCGGCGGCGCCGGGCAGGAACGGCGCCAGCGCGCGGCGGATGCGCGCGAGCGGCGCCTCGCCGCCGGCGGGGATGGCGAAGCGCTCGCCGGTGATGCGCTCGAAGGCGTCGATGTAGACGCGCGCCGTCGCGACGACGACCTCCTCCGGGATGGGCGGGATCTCGTCGCGATAGGGATCGCAGCGCGCCGCGACCCAGCTGCGCATGAAGTCCTTGTCGAAGCTCTCCGGGCGCTGGCAAGCGGCGAGCCGCGCGGGATAGCTGCCCGCGAACCACCAGCGGCTGGAATCCGGCGTGTGGATCTCGTCGGCGAGCACGATGCGGCCCGCGGCATCGAGGCCGAACTCGTACTTCGTGTCGGCGAGGATCAGCCCGCGCGCCGCCCCGATCTCCTGGCCGCGCGCGAAGAGCGCGAGCGCGTGGCGGCTCAGCTCCTCCCACTGCGCGGCGGTCAGCAGCCCGCGCGACAGGATCTCGTCCGGCGTCAGGGGCTCGTCATGTCCGCCGTCGAAGGCCTTGGTCGTCGGGGTGAGGATCGGCGCGGGCAGGCGCTCGTTGTCGCGCAGCCCGTCGGGGAAGTCGTGGCCGTACATGCGCCGCCGGCCGGCCTTGTACATCGTCAGGATCGAGGTCCCGGTCGTGCCGGCGAGGTAGCCGCGCACGACGATCTCGACCGGCAGGATGTCGAGGCGCCGCGCCACGACGACGTTCGGGTCGGGATAGGAGATCACGTGGTTCGGGCAGATGTCCTTCGTCGCCTCGAACCAGAAGCGCGCGGTCTGCGTCAGCACCATGCCCTTCCAGGGGATGGCGGCGAGGATGCGGTCGAAGGCGCTGATGCGGTCGCTGGCGACGATGATCCGCCGCCCGTCCGGCAGGTCGTAGTTGTCCCGCACCTTGCCGCGATAATGGTTCGGCAGCTCGGGGATGGTGGCGTCGGGAAGGACGCTGCTCGCGTCGGCGCGGATCTCTCGGTCCATGGCGCGGAGTATCCAAGCCCCGCGCCCCGCGCAAGCCCTTCCGCGCCCCGTGCTGGCGGCGGCATGGAAGTTGCGTCTAGGGTGTCGATGCGCCGGGCGGTCCGCCCGGCACCGGCCCGCCCCCTGCCAGCGGAGGATCCGCCCGCATGACCTGGTCCATCGT